>JAHDDQ010000044.1 GCA_020629275.1 Tenacibaculum sp.
AGCAAGATAAAAACGATAGCAGAAGATGCCTAAAATTAAAACAAAATCTAGTGCCAAGAAACGTTTTAAGTTAACTGGTTCTGGAAAGATTAAAAGAAAGCACGCCTTTAAAAGTCACATCTTAACAAAGAAGTCTAAAAAGCGTAAGCTTGCATTAAGACATGCAACATTAGTACACAAGTCTGATGAAGCAAACATTAAGCAACAATTAGTTTTAAAATAATTGTTCGCTAGGTAATTTAAATATTAACCCTGGAGTTGGGCCAATTTAAGTATCAAAAAATTACGGCTATGTCGTTATGTATTGATCGCCCACTACAAAAAACCAAAAGATTATGCCAAGATCAGTAAATTCAGTGGCTTCAAGAAATAGAAGAAAAAAAATCTTGAAGCAAGCAAAAGGTTACTTCGGACGTAGAAAAAACGTTTATACAGTAGCAAAAAATGCGGTTGAAAAAGGAATGGTTTATGCCTACCGTGACCGTAAAAACAAAAAGAGAAACTTCCGTTCATTATGGATTCAACGTATCAACGCTGGAGCACGTCAGTTCGGAATGTCTTACTCACAGTTTATGGGGAAAGTTAAAGCTAATAACATCGAATTAAACCGTAAGGTTTTAGCAGATTTAGCAATGAACAACCCAGAAGCTTTTAAGGCAATTGTAGATAAAGTAAAATAAGTTTAATAACCTTGCTTATACTAAAAACCCAAACTTTATCGTTTGGGTTTTTTTAAACCATTAAAATCTTCATACTATAATAATGAGAATATCTATTTTTTTATTAGCAACATTATTCTATACTTCTGTTTTTTCACAAGCCAAATTATCAAAAAAACAGCTGGATGAACTTCCAAATACTGTAGAAAATCAGTTTATTAAAACATATGGAAAAGCTAGTAATTGGCAGAAATATAAAATGATTACGCGTACTGATTTTAAAGTTCTTCAAAATAACATAGTAGACAGTGTTTCTCAATTAAAGAAAAATATTACTACACATCAACTTAAAATAAAAGAGCAAAACAAAAATATCAATAGCCTTAACGAACAAATAAACTCATTAACTACAAATTTGAATGTTGCGGTAGACAAGGAAGATAAAATGTCTTTACTGGGAATAGGTGTTAATAAAAGCTCTTACAATATTACCTTATGGTCAATTATATCATTATTGTTATTAGGAATATTCTTTTTCGTGTATAAATTTAAAAACAGTAATGTTTTAACTAAAACTGCCAAACAAGATTTAGCTTCGATAGAAGAAGAATTTGATCAATATAGAAAAAAAGCCATTGAAAAAGAACAAAAATTACGAAGACAGTTACAAGATGAAATTAATAAACAGAGAGGTGTGTAAAACCTCTTTGTTCTTATAATTTACTTAGTAATTCCTTTAATGCCTTTTCACTTCTGTTGAATTCATCAAGTTCTCTTTGTTCTTTCAACTCGAATAAGTGCTCTAAGAAACCAAACTTAAAAGTCAAATAACTAATTGATAAGTGGACTTCGTCTTCTAACAAAAGGCGATTATTATCATTATCTGTTATTGTTAAATCTTTTGTTCTAAAGCTTCCTTCTTCTTTACCTAAATACTTATCTAACATTAAATTAAGAAGTAAACTCTTATGTTCTTTACTTTTAAATATGTATTTGTAAAACACTAACTTCTCCTTATAAAAGTGTAGTTCTACAATAAATTTATAATTATGAATTTTTACTTCAGAAAGTATAATTGAAATATTTTTAAGTTCTCTGACTATTCTATAAGATCCATAGATCCTATTTTTAATTTCATTAAAGCTACTTCCGAAAGGCAAGTCATCTAAGAATGTGATTTTTCTTTTAGTTTTTACTACACTTTTAGCACTCATTACCTTTCTAAATACACTTAGATAAGAATCAATATCAGTATACTTATGTATGGCACTTTTGTAGTATGATGTATAGTATTTTTTATCACCAAACAGACGAGCGAGAGTTTTATAAATCATAAATTTCATTTACACATTAATAAAAAAACTTTTGCTCCCTCTACCCCAGAAAAACGTAATATTATAAATATAATAATTTTAAATAAAACTTTGAAGTTTTATTTAACAAACTAGAAATAATGGGGGAAATCACCTTTATCTAACAAATTTCTATTTTGAAAGATTTAAGATCTTCTTCTAGTCATTTAAAATATTAATTAGTTACTATACAGCGTTATAAACACGGAAAAATATTCTTAAATTTTTATTTAGTACTTAAAAGTAACATCAATACTCGTTTTTTTGAAAAAAATAAAAAAACAGATAATGTTTTAAATTAACCAAAGAGTTAGCGACTTAATTATGAGAAAAGCAATAAAAAATTGGGTTTTCTTTTTTGTTATACTATATTTGCACGTTTTTAAAAAGAAGTCAATCTAATAATATTGAAGATGCAGAACAAAGGTCTAATCAGATTATTTGCTGTCCTATTTGGATTAGTGAGTCTATACCAATTATCATTCACATTTTTTGCTAATAACGTAGAAAAAAATGCAGAAAATTATGCTAAAACAAACGCTGTTGATAAAAATGACGGTAGAGAACTTGCTAACTTCGAGAGAAGATACATAGATAGTGTAGCAAATAAAGAAATCATTGCAGGATATACTTACAATGACATCAGAGACAAAGAAATGAATCTTGGTCTTGATTTAAAAGGTGGTATCAATGCAATTTTACAAGTATCTGTAAAAGATATCTTAATTAGCTTATCAAATGATTCCAATAATGGAGTATTCATTAAAGCTCTAAAAAATGCTGATGAAGCTCAAAAAGACAGTCAAGAAAATTACTTAGACTTGTTTTTCAATGAGTTTGAAAAAGCTAGTGATGGAGCAAAACTTAGTGATCCTACAATTTTTGGAAACAAATTACTTCGTGATAAAATCGACTTCAATAAAACAAATGATGAAGTAAAACCAATATTACAAGAAGAAATTAACTCTTCTATCAATACTTCTTTTGAAGTTTTACGTAGCCGTATTGATAAGTTTGGGGTTGTTCAACCTAATATACAACGTATTGGTAATTCTGGGAGAATTCAAGTTGAACTTCCTGGTGCAAAAGATATCGATCGTGTAACTAAATTAATTACAAGTACAGCTGAATTACAGTTTTGGGAAGTTTTTACAAATGCTGAAGTTCAAAATTTCTTTTTCGCAGCTAATACTAAGGTTGCTGAATTATTGAAAGATGAAAATACAGAAGCTGTTTCTAAAGATAAAGACTCTACTCCAAAGGATAGTGTTGATGAATTATTAAGTCAGACTAAAGATTCAACAGAAACTGCAGCTAGCCAGAAAAACCTTTTTACTTACTTGTTCCCTAATGTTGCACAAAGCCAACAACAAGTAAGTTCTTTAGTGGCACAAGCAAAGGTCGCAGATACTGCAAGAATAAACAGCTTACTAAAAAACAAAGAAGTAGCTGCTTTATTACCTGATAATTTAAAATATGCTAAATTCTTATGGGATTACAAAGCACAACCAAGTTCTGATGGTACAACTGAAATTATCGGTTTATATGCTATTAAATCTAACAGAAAAGATATAGCTCCTATTGAGGGAGATGTTATCGCTGATGCAAAACAAGATTATGACCAGTTAAGTAAGCCTGTTGTATCGATGCTAATGAATGGTGTCGGAACTAAGAAATGGTCTAAGATGACTAGTGAAAATGTAGGAAAGTTTGTTGCTGTTGTTTTAGATAACTACGTATACACTGCTCCAGTTGTAAATGGAGCTATCACAGGTGGAAGTACTCAAATTTCTGGAGGTCAAATGACCGTGGAAGAAGCTCAAGATATCTCTACCGTTTTAAAAGCCGGTAAATTACCTGCTCCAGCTCGCATTATTCAAGCTGAGATAGTTGGTCCTTCATTAGGTAAAGAGTCAATTAATGCAAGTATTTGGTCTTTTGGTTTAGCTATTTTGTTAGTATTAATTTGGATGGTTTTATATTATGGTAAAGCAGGTCTATTTGCAAATATTGCTCTAGTAGTAAACATCTTATTCATTTTTGGTGTATTAGCATCATTTAATTCTGTTTTAACATTACCTGGTATCGCTGGTATTATCCTAACAATTGGTATGTCTGTTGATGCAAATGTTATCATTTTTGAAAGAATAAAAGAAGCATTAGGCCTAGGTAAAGGAATTGATACAGCAGTTAGCGAAGGATTTAGTTTTAAAGGAGCTTTATCTGCAATATTCGATGCTAACATTACAACATTCTTAACAGGTTTAATATTATATGTATTTGGAACTGGCCCTATTAAAGGTTTTGCCTTAACTTTAATGATTGGTATCGCTACTTCATTATTTACAGCGATTTTTATCACTAGACTATTTGTTGATGGAGCTGTTGCTAGAGGAGTCGATTTAACTTTCAATACAAATATTTCTAAAAATTGGTTCAAAAACATTAATGTTGAATTCTTAAGAAAACGTAAGATAGCTTATGTTATATCTGGTAGTATAATTGTACTAGGATTGATTTCTATCTTTTCAATAGGATTAAAACAAGGTGTAGACTTTAAAGGGGGACGTTCTTACATTGTTCGTTTTGACAAACCAATGAAAGCAAACGAAGTTGCAGGAACATTAAAAGATGCTTTTGGAACTGCTCCAGAAGTTAAAACTTACGGTTCAGATAATCAATTAAAGATTACTACTGTTTTTAAGATAGATGAAGAAGGTAAACAAGTTGATGAACAAGTTCAAAATACCTTATATAATGGTCTTAAACCTTATTTAGGTGAAACTACCTACGAAAACTTTAAACCTGGCTTTGAAAAAGCTGGTAGCGGAATTATGAGTTATATTAAAGTAGAGCCTACAATTGCAGATGATATTAAAAACGCTGCTTTATTAGCAGTATTAGGATCGTTAATTGTAGTATTCTTATATATCTTATTACGATTTAGAAAGGTTTCTTTCTCTATCGGTGCAGTAGCGGCGGTTTTCCATGATGTACTAATTGTATTGGGTGTGTTCTCAATTTTATATAAGTTTATGCCATTTGACATGGAGATTGGTCAATCATTCATTGCAGCAATATTAACAGTTGTTGGTTACTCGTTAAATGATACCGTGGTTATATTTGATAGAATAAGAGAGTATGCCGATAATAATAAATCTCTTAGCGCGAAGCTAGTAGACAAGGCTTTAAGTAGTACATTAGGTAGAACGATAAATACATCTTTAACTACACTTTTAGTAATGTTAGCTATTTTCTTCTTTGGAGGAGATAGTATCAAAGGATTTATGTTTGCCTTGATTATAGGTGTATTAGTTGGTACTTATTCATCTTTGTTTGTTGCAACTCCTATCATGTTCGATGCAGACACTAAGAAAGATAAAGAAGAGATCAAATAACAATATATAGAACATTTATAAAACCGTTTTGCGTAACTGAATTAGTTCAGTAAACCAAGACGGTTTTTTTATTTAATAGTTATATTTACTCAATGAAAATTAAGAAATTACACGACCTTTATTTTAAAGAATTAGTAAGTGCTAACGAAATTAAAACAATAGTTAAGACACTTGTTAAAAATGTTAGGCAAGATTTAGATGAAAATGAAGTACCACTATTTATAGGTATTTTAAACGGATGTTTCGTTTTTGCAGCAGATTTCATTCGTGAATTTAATAATGATTGTGAAATATCTTTTGTTAAGTTAGCTTCTTATCAAGGTACATCTTCTACTGAAAATGTTAAGAAATTGATTGGTATAGATGAAGATATAACTGGAAGAACAGTAATAATTTTAGAAGATATTATAGATACTGGTACAACGTTACAGGAAATATATGAGATCTTCAGAAGTAAAAATATTAAAGAACTTAAAATTGCAAGTCTATTCTTTAAACCTGATGTATACAGAAAAGAATTGCATATTAATTATATTGGAAAAAATTTAGAAGACAAATTTATAGTAGGCTACGGGTTAGATTATAACGGTTTAGGTAGAAATCTTCCTGCAGTTTATCAATTAACAACACAACCTAAGATGAAAAACATTGTATTATTTGGCCCTCCAGGTGCAGGAAAGGGAACACAGGCTACTTTATTAAAAGAGAAGTATGATTTAGTTCATATTTCAACTGGAGATGTATTCCGATTTAATATTAAAAACAAAACAGAATTAGGTGTACTAGCAAAAAAATATATCGATGCTGGAGATTTGGTTCCAGATAACGTTACTATCGATATGCTTAAAGCCGAAGTAAATAAAAATTCAGACGCTGCTGGATTTATTTTCGATGGTTTTCCAAGAACTGAATCTCAAGCTAAAGCATTAGATGAATTTCTTGCAGAAAAGAATGAACGAATTAATGGTATGGTTGCTTTAGAAGTTTCTGAAGACTTACTAGTAGAACGAATTCTTGAAAGAGGAAAAACAAGTGGACGTTCTGATGATACTGATGAAGAAAAAATTCGTAACCGTTTTAATGAATACAATACAAAAACAGCTATTCTAAAAGACTTTTACGAAGCTCAAGGGAATTTCTATGGAGTTGATGGTATCGGTTCTATAGAAGAGATTACAGAACGTTTATCAAAAGTATTTGATAAACTATAAATATAAACAAGAGTTCATTATCTCTTTCTTTTAATATAATAGCAGTATTCTCTTAATCTTGAGAAACTACTTTAATATTACTTAAAATAATACTTAATAATACACGCATAAGATGACTGAAGGAAATTTTGTTGACTATATAAAAATATATGCCGCTTCTGGAAAAGGAGGTCGTGGTTCCGCCCATTTGCATCGTGAAAAATACATAGCAAAAGGTGGACCTGATGGTGGTGATGGTGGTCGTGGCGGGCATGTAATATTACGTGGTGATAAAAGCATGTGGACTTTATTTCACTTAAAATTCCAACGTCATTTTAGAGCAGAACATGGTGGAGATGGTGCAAGTAGTAGAAGTACTGGTAAAGATGGTGCTGATGTAATTATTCCTGTACCATTAGGTACTATTATTAGAGATGCTGATACTGACAAAATATTATACGAGGTTACAGACGAAGAGCAGGAAATTATATTGCTAGAAGGTGGTAAAGGAGGCCGTGGAAACTGGCATTTTAAATCTTCTACAAATCAAACACCTCGTTATGCACAACCTGGTATCGATGGCCTTGATGCTTGGTTTAGAATTGAACTTAAAATCTTAGCTGATGTAGGACTTGTTGGTTTTCCTAATGCTGGTAAATCCACTTTATTATCTGTTATAACAGCAGCAAAACCTAAGATAGCTGATTATGCATTTACTACACTAAAGCCTAATTTAGGAATTGTAGAATATCGAAATCATCAAAGTTTTGTAATGGCTGATATACCTGGTATTATTGAAGGTGCTGCTGAAGGTAAAGGTTTAGGTCATTACTTTTTAAGACACATCGAACGTAATTCCTTACTTCTTTTCATGATTCCTGCAGATAGTGAAGATATTAGAAAAGAATACGAAATTTTACTAAACGAGCTTCGTAAGCATAACCCAGAACTATTAGATAAAGATCGCTTACTAGCTATCTCTAAATCTGACATGTTAGACGACGAGTTGAAAGAAGAAATGAAACAGGAGTTGCCTGAAGGAATCGAAACACTTTTTATTTCATCTGTTGCTCAAATGGGATTAATGGAATTGAAAGATAAACTGTGGGGCATGTTGAATTAATTATCTTAACCGATAGTATTTCTTTATTAGCTAATTAACTTTTTGGTTACCTGCTAATGACTTTTGTTAATCTAGTATACTCTGTATTCCTCTTAAAATTAATGAGAATATATACAACAATACACATTGGGGAGTTTCATACAAATCATTGTGAAGACTTTTTAATTCGAGAAAAGATTGCAACTAATGAACAACTAATCGCTGTTTTAGATGGTTGTACTATGGGTACAGAATCTGTTTTTGCTTCTATGCTTTTCGGTAAAATCCTAAGAAACATAGCTAAAACAAAATTCTATTCAGATTTCATTACGAAAGAAGCTATTACTCTAAAACAAAAATTGAGGGAAATTCTGGAAGACTTGATTAATCAAACAAAAAGACTCAAAAATCAACTTGGATTAGAGGTAAACGAGTTACTTTCTACTTTCATTATCGGAATAGTGAATACAGAAAATGCTACTGCAGAATTTTTAACAGTTGGTGATGGACTTATTTATTACGATGGAGAAATAATAATTTACGACCAAGATAACAAACCTGACTACCTAGGTTATCATTTATCAGAAAATTTCGATAATTGGTTTAACAATCAAAAGCAAAGACTCTCGATAGCCAATTTCAAAGATTTATCAATTTGTACTGATGGTATTTTTACCTTTAAAAATCTGAAAAATACAGCCAAGCAAAAATCCGAGACAGAAATTATTACATTTTTATTGAAGGATAGTGAAGATGCTGAATACGATAACTTTCTCGACAGGAAAGTTTTGACATTAAAAGATAAATGGAATCACTTGGTAACAGATGATTTAGCGATAATTAGAATAATAAATCGATAAGATTTTCAGGAAAATCTATTGTGCAACGACGACGATTTAACATTCTTTTTTTCTAGCTTAGACATATCTAAGCTACTACTAGAGCCTAATCTATTCAGCAACTATTATTCTTTTTGCTGTAACGAAAGTACTTCTCCAATATTGTTCATTTAGTGAACTATAGATAACACCTTTTGAGGTCGTAGCATGGATAAAAATAACGTTATCTCCTTCAATTGAAGTTACAAGACCTACATGGTTGATAGCTCCTTTTAATCTAGCAATATTGAAAAATAGCAAATCACCTTTAGTTACACTTTTAATTGCTACTTTTTTGCCTTTAGTACTCATTGCAGCAGATGACCTAGGTAATTGAATGTCATAATTTTTAAATGAAGTGTAAACCAGTCCTGAGCAATCCATTCCTTTTTTTGTAGTCCCTCCTGCTCTATAGGCTATGCCATTATGACTATTAGCAAAATTGACTATGTCATCAATCTTACTTTCCTTCGCAGAAACTTTTGTCTGACTTTTAAACCATAGAAACGTTAATAAAATTACTAAGAATACAAAAACGAGCTTTTTAAACATGCTATAAAACCCGTTTAGCTTTTAAAAAAGCTCTTTTCCAATATTTTTGACGTAATGAAGTTACAATAACACCTCTCGAACTTGTTGAATGTATAAAACGAATGTCTCCATTTTTTACTGATGTTACCAAACCTACATGATTAACTCTTCCTCTTTTTCTTGAAGTTCGAAAAAAAAGCAGATCACCTCTTCTAACATTATTTAAAGGAATAACATAGCCTTTCGTATACATTTCACTTGATGTTCTCGGTAAATCTACATTTCTATGATTAAACGATGTATAAATTAATCCAGAGCAATCCATTCCTCGATTAGTAACGCCACCGTATTTATATGGCACACCTTTGTAAGATACTGCTGTCCAAACTATTTTATCAGCTAATGAAACACCTGAGTTAGACGTGTTTTGTTTATAAGTCCTCTTTCTTTTTTTTGATGTCACATTCTTGGAAGAACCACAAGACATTACCAAAAGTGAAATGAATAAAAGAGCAAGTATTTTTTTAATCATAAGTTTATTTTTTTGATTCTTCTACTATTTTTTTCGCTGTTTTTTTAGAAGCTCCTTTTCCTCCTAGCATTTTCTCAAGCTCATAATATGCTATAAATACTTCTTGTCGTACTTCTGGATTTAGAATACGTTGCAATTCTTGTTCCAATTTTTCTAATGTGAATTCATTTTGAATCAATTCAGTAACCACTTCTCTATCCATAATTAAATTTACTAAAGAAATATATTTTAGAGTTACAATCCTTTTTGCTATTTGATAAGACAACCAACTGCCTTTATAGCAAACAACTTGTGGTACTTTAAAAAGTGCAGTTTCTAAAGTTGCAGTACCTGAAGTTACTAAAGCAGCATAAGAAATACTTAGCAAATCATAAGTCTTGTTATCTATAAATTTGATATTATATGCTTTTAGAAAGGTATTGTAAAACGATTTAGGTTGACTTGGAGCTCCAGCTACCACAAATTGATAATCATTAAAACGCTCTACTAACGCAAGCATTGTGGAAAGCATTTTAGTTATTTCTTGCTTTCTACTACCTGGTAATAAAGCTATTATATTTTTATCTCCTAGGTTATGTTCTTCTCTAAATTCTTTTTCATTAACTAGATTTCTTCCTGCTATTCCGTCTATTAGTGGATGACCAACAAACTCTACATCGTAGTTATAATTCTTGTAAAATTCTTTTTCGAAAGGTAAAATAACAAACATTTTGTCCACGTCTCTTTTTATACTCTTCACTCTGCCTGCTCTACTTGCCCATACTTGCGGAGAAATATAATATAACGTTTTAAATTTTTGTTCTTTCGCCCATTTGGCAATTCTAAGATTAAACCCTGAATTATCTATAAAAACAATGGCATCAGGATTAAATTGTTCGATATCTGTTTTACAAAACTTTATAAATCCAAAAATCTTTTTCAAATTCATGATCACTTCAGCAAACCCCATAAAGGCTCGGTCTTTGTAGTGACTTACTAATGTACCTCCTACTGCTTTCATCAAATCACCACCCCAAAACCTAATCTCTGCCTCAGGGTCTTCTTGAAATATTCCTTTCATTAAGTTAGCTCCATGTAAATCTCCTGAAGCTTCTCCAGCGATAATATAGTATTTCATTACATAAACTTTAAGATGAATGTAATTAAGGCTGTTGTTATTGAAGCTATTAGTACACCTCTAGCTCTGTAATCTTGATTTTTCCTCAGAAATATAAAGAATACGAATAGATTTGGCATTGCTGCTAATGCTATTACTGGACCAATAATATTGTCTTCTATCACATATTCTAGCGTCTCATAGAACCCAAAAGGTGAAACGTATTGTAAGTAAATAAACAACCCACACAATGTTGCAAAAATCGACACTAATATTCCTATCGTAATTTCTTTTTTTACATGTCCCATGAATTCAATTTTTGAATAGCGTGATGCGCTGTTAAATCGAACTGAACTGGAACTACTGAAATATAACCATTCTCCAAAGCCCAAATATCAGTATCTTGACCTTTGTCTTTATTAATAAATTCTCCTGTTAGCCAATAATATTCTTTTCCTGTAGGACTTTTACGCTTATCAAAGTTTTCTCTCCAAACGCCATTCGCTTGTCTACAAACTTTTACTCCTTTAATATTATCTTCTTTTAACTTCGGTATATTTACATTTAGCACAACTCCGTCTGGCAAACCATTTAAAAGTACATTTAATACAATTTTCTTTATGAAATTTTTAGCTGCTCTGAAATCTGCATGCCAACTATAATCTAACAATGAAAAGCCTATAGCAGGAATTCCTTCAATACCTGCTTCTACAGCGGCACTCATTGTTCCTGAATAAATAACACTAATCGAAGAATTTGAACCATGATTAATCCCTGAAACACATAAATCTGGCTTTCTATTTAAAATCTCATTCTTTGCCATTTTTACACAATCTGCTGGAGTTCCAGAACAACTGTATTCAATTTGTGGGCCTTCATCAATAGAAATCGGATTGCAATGTAGCACATTATTCACCGTAATTGCGTGTCCCATTCCACTCTGAGGACTGTCTGGTGCAACTACAATTACCTCACCTATTTCATTCATTATTTCAATAAGCATTCTAATTCCTGGTGCTGTTATTCCATCGTCGTTTGTAACTAAAATCAGTGGTTTTTCTTGCATAGTTTTCTTGTTTAGTTATGAACAAATATACATTAAAAATTAGGCGTCTTTTTTAACATTTCGTAAAGATATTTACGGATAATAAATATGTAAACTTGTATTGTGCTAATTTTTAAGTTATGGTCAGAGTAGTTATAGTTATAGTAACCTTTATTCTTTCAGTTCTTTTTTCAAAAGTTTCTGCACAAAAAATAAATAACATAACACATACTACGCAACAATACGAACAACCTAATTTTTGGACGGACAATTGTAATGTATTCGAAGAATAACAGACAACTAACGTGGACTTAGTTGAAGTTAATCTAAACATGTAAAAAAAGTATTATTAATAGACACAATAAAATGGCATTAATTTTGAATAAATAACACAGTAAACGTTCTTTTCATTTATAAGCCATATAATTAATTTTAGGAAAAATAATCATCCTAATAGTAAGTTGAAAAAGCAACAATACAAGTGTAAATTAAATTAGTAGTAAACATTTTAGTATTTGAAATGTATTTACTTAGAGATACAAATAGAAAAACGCTATTAAAATTGGCATTATTTTAGTAGCTTAGCATATGCCATTAATTATATATTAATTTTTAAGACTGACGATTTATGAAGATGAAATTCTTATTTCCATTATTATTTTTTACTATATTTATTAGTAGCACTTCTCACGCTACAACATTTGAAAAAGATCCTGAAAAAGATAAAGTTATACTTTATGTTTTGAAAAATATTTTAACCAGAGGTCACTATGTTGAAAAAGAATTAAATGATGATTTTTCCGAGCATGTTTATAATGAATTTATCAATGGTCTTGATCCAAGTAAACGTTATTTTACTCAAGAGGATTTGAAAGAATTTTCGCAGTTTAAATATAGTATTGATAACCAATTGAAAGATTCAAAAATTGACTTCTATACATTAGTATACGGACGTTTTCTTGAAAAGATTAAGGCTGCTAAATTAACGTATGCATCGTTATTAAAACAACCTTTTAACTACAACAAAAAAGAATCTATAAATATAGATTACAAGAAGATTCCTTTTGCAAAAAACGAGACAGAGTTAATTGATTACTGGCGAAAACAGTTGAAATTACAGATTGTTAGCAGAATCCAAGAAGCTGAAGAGCAACAATATGAAAAACACAAAAAAGATAAAAAAGTAGTTGTAAAGTCTTTTAAAGAATTAGAGGAAGAAGCTCGTAAGGAGGTACTTAAAAATATGGAAGATTTATACTTACGTATTGAAGAGTTAGAAAATGCAGATTGGTATTCTACATTTCTAAATAGCGTAGTTAGTGCCTTTGATCCTCACACGACTTATATGTCTCCTAGAATCAAATCGAGGTTTGATCAAGATATGTCTGGTAAATTAGAAGGTATTGGAGCACGACTTCAGAAAGAAGGCATTTACACGAAAATAGTTGAGTTAGTTTCTGGAGGACCAGCATGGAAACAAGGAGAGTTAGAACCAGGAGACATAATCTTGAAAGTTGCTCAAGGTGACAAAGAACCTCTTGAGATCGTTGGTATGCGTTTAGATGATGCCATTAAATTTATAAAAGGAAAAAAAGGAACGGAAGTTAGACTTACCGTAAAAAAGAAACTAGACGGATCAACCGAAGTTATCTCAATTATTAGAGATGTAGTTGAACTGGAAGAAACATTTGTTAAATCAAGTGTAGTTGAGAAAAATGGAAAAAAATATGGCGTTATTAACCTTCCTAAGTTTTACATTGATTTTAACGATATAAACAAAAGAAACGCTGCTAGTGATATGAAACTGGAAATTGAGCGTTTGAAAAAAGAAAATGTTGAAGGTTTAATTGTAGACTTGAGAAATAATGGCGGTGGTTCGTTAAAAACAGTAATTGATATAGGTGGTTTGTTCATCAAAAAAGGACCTATAGTGCAGGTGAAATACAGAAATGAACCAGCGGTTATAAAAAATGATACGGATTCTAAAGTTCAATGGAAAGGTCCATTAGTTGTTATGGTTAATGAAATGTCTGCTTCTGCTTCTGAAATTTTTGCTGCAGCAATGCAAGACTATGGAAGAGGTGTAATAATTGGTGGAAAACAAACTTATGGTAAAGGAACAGTACAAAATGTACTTCCATTGAATTATTATGTAAAGAAATATCCTGACGATTTAGGTGCATTAAAGATGACTATTCAAAAATTCTACAGAATTAATGGAGGGTCGACACAAATAGAAGGTGTTTATTCTGACATTGCAATTCCAGACCGTTATAGTTATATGGAATTTGGAGAACGTGACTTAGAAGGTGCTTTACCTTGGGATAAGGTTAAAAAAGCCAACTATAGCAAAATCAATTCTTATGTGAATTTCAATGAAGTAATTAGTGATAGTAAACAGCGTATTAATGCAAACCCTAAATTTATTTCGATTAATGAATACGCAAAGTGGCTAAGAAAAAATCAAGATGATAATGATTATGCATTGAGCTACAACGATTATAAATTAGACACGGAAAGCCGTCAGAATGAAAGTAAGAAGTTTAAAGATATTTTTAAATTTGAATCTAATTTAAACTTTACTTCTCCTAAATATGAGTCTTCTCTATTTAAAAAAGATACTGTATTGAAAGATAAACGCATGGCTTGGCACAAGAATATGAGAAAAGACATTTATTTAGATGAAGCTCTAAACGTATTAAGTGCTTTAAAAATGAAAGAAAATTATGAGTTAGTTAAAAAATAACAACTAACTGAATTAAATATAAAAGGGTGAGATTAAAAATCTCACCCTTTTATATTTTACTCGTTCCAGACTTTAATTAGTTACATATTTAGTATTTAAACTAAAGAAAATGCTACAATTCTAGCTAGAATTAGCTTTGAATTATACCAAGACAATACGAACTACTATGCCTTCGTTAGCTCTTATATTGAAAACAGTATTATCTTCAAAAATAAAATATTGTCCTTTTATACCCACTAATTTTCCTTTGTAAGACAATTCCTTCTTTATATTTAAACTTTTAGGTTTTTCTGGGTATTGCTCTACAGGAAAATTAATATTGGTTTCTTTGTTGTTTTCTACAATATAATCTTTAGCTTCCTCTGGTATAAATTCTTTTAATCGCTCGTACCAATCGATTAAATTAGCATCTTCAATATCATTCTTCAACATCTTACGCCAATTCGTTTTGTCTGCTACGTGTCCTTTTAAAGCTACTTCAGTAATTCCAGCTAAATAACGATTTGGTGCCTCTACTATTTCTAATGCCTCATGAGCTCCTTGATCTATCCAACGCGTTGGAACTTGTGTTTTTCTCGTAACACCTACTTTTACGTTACTAGAATTTGCTAAATATACCACGTGCGGTTGCAATTGTACTTTTTTCTCGTAAGCTAAATCTCTATCTTCTTCGTCTAGATGTGCTTTACTCAATTCGGGTCTCATAATCCAATCTCCTGCATTTGGCGTTTCAAAAAAGCAAGATTTACAGAATCCTTGGCGATAAATTTCTTTTTCTTTACCACAACACAAGCATTCGTAGGTAACAAAATGCATTTCAATTTCTTTGTTAAGCAATTGATTTACATTAATAAAATCAGATTTCATATCTAAATAATACTGAACTGTATCGAGATATTCTGTCCTCATTTTTTTTAAAACACCTGTGTATTGCATATCGTAAAATTTACTATTTTTAGCCAACAACAAACTTACAAATTCAAGCTTAAACTATGCCGCTTCAGTTTATAAATTCTATTATATCTTGGTTTCTAAAAAAAAGAAAACATCAAATAGAACTATTTTTAAAGTATCCAACTGATGTTCAGGAAGAATTACTCATAAAACTGATTTCTACTGCTAAGTATACAGAATTTGGAAAAGCTAAGGATTTTTCTTCTATACAATCTTATAAAGATTTTACAAATAATGTTCCTATTCAAAAATATGAAACTATAGAGCCTTTAATTGAACGCTGTAGAAAAGGAGAGCAAAACCTTTTTTGGCCATCGAAAATTAAATGGTTTGCAAAGTCTAGTGGAACGACTAATGCTAAAAGTAAATTCATCCCCGTAAGTGACGAAGCTCTTGAAGGATGTCATTTCAAAGCAGGAAAAGATATGCTTTGCCTTTATATAAATAATAATGAAGACGCAAGATTATTTACCGGTAAAGGTTTACGATTGGGTGGTAGCTCTGCTATTTACGAAGACAATGATACTTACTTTGGTGATTTATCTGCTATTATTATTGAAAACATGCCTTTTTGGGCTGATTATAGTTCTGCTCCAAAACAAGAAGTTGCTTTAATGGGCGAATGGGAAACAAAAATGGATGCCATTATTGAAGAGACTATTCACGAAAATATTACAAGTCTTGCGGGTGTTCCTTCATGGATGCTGGTTCTTTTAAATAGAGTTCTTGAAAAAACAGGAAAAAAACATATTCTAGAAGTATGGCCTAATTTAGAAGTTTACTTTCATGGGGGCGTAAATTTCAACCCCTATAAGGAACAATATAAAAAATTAATTCCTAAAAGTGATTTCAAATATTACGAAACATATAACGCTTCAGAAGGGTTCTTTGCTATTCAAGATAGAAATAATTCAGATGAATTATTATTGATGCTTGACTATGGAATTTTCTATGAATTTATTCCAATGACAAGCTATGATGGAGAAAACTCAAAAGCCATTCCTTTATCAGAAGTAAAAAAAGGTATTAATTACGCTGTAGTAATAACAACTAATGGTGGGTTATGGCGTTACTTAATCGGAGATACCGTTAAATTTACCTCAACTGCTCCATATAGAATTAAAATTACAGGACGTACAAAACACCATATTAATGTTTTTGGTGAAGAACTAATTATTGAAAATGCTGAAGAGGCATTAAAATCTGCATGTGAAAAAACTAAAGCTGTTATTAAAGATTACACAGTTGGCCCTGTATTTATGAACGGTAGAAATAAAGGTGCTCATGAATGGATTATTGAATTTCAGAAAGCTCCTGAAAACGTACATTTTTTTACTGAAATGCTCGACAATGCCTTGAAAAATTGCAATTCTGACTATGAAGCTAAACGCTACAATAATATCACTTTAAATATTCCCATAGTTCGCAAAGCAAGAAAAGGTTTATTTTATGATTGGCTGAAATATAAAGGAAAATTAGGCGGACAACATAAAGTTCCACGATTATCAAATAAACGAGATTTCATTGAAGAACTTAATATCCTTTAATCGTAATGGAATCTTTTTTTTTGAATCATGCAAATTTACTTTTAGAGAACCAAGAAATTACTTCTGCTTTAGAAGAAATCGCTATACCTAAACATTTTAAAAAAGGGGAATTAATGCATGTTTCTAATAGTATTTGTAAACATTTTTTTATAATCACTTCAGGTGTCTCTAGAGTATTCTACTATAAAGATGGAAAAGATGTAACTGTTCATATTGCGCAAGAACAAGAAAGTATTACTGCTATTGACAGCTTTATCCAACGTGGAAAAAGTAAATATAATATCGAAGCTCTAGAAAATGTAGACTGTATTACGATTTCAAGAGAAGATATTGAAACTTTAGCTGCTAAAAGTCATGAGTTTGAACATTTCGGGAGGTTATTTCTGGAAAGTATATATATCGAACTAGCAGAAAGAATTGATAGTTTATTGTTACACACCTCTCATGAACGTTACGAAGATTTATTGAAGAAAAAACCAGAATTATTAAATAGAATACCGGCTAAACATTTAGCTTCTTATTTGGGTATGACTCCAGAAAATTTCAGTCGCATTAGAGGAAAGTAACAATACCTGTAACATTAACTATACTGTTTTTCTAAAACAAATAATAACTAGTTCGCCTGCGAATATATACGTTAATTAGGCTAATTTATATTTATGTATCCTAGTTTAAAATGATTAACATACATTGCTTATAAATTATCTATAGTATATCAGCGATGTATAAATTTTTAGTCTTTTCATTTTTCCTTCTTTCTGCTATAAATGCTATTTCTCAGGTTTATGTTGTCGAAAATAATCTTGTATATTTTCATGACAAAGTTATTGAAGGTGCAGATGCAGATAGTTTTGATGTTTTTTACCAAAAAACAAATTATGCTAAAGATAAAAATGCCGTATATTTTAAAGGTAGGAGAACTACATACGATGTAAATTCATTTGTTATTCATGAAGCGAAAAACAGTATAAGAGAATATTTTTCAGATAAAAACGACATTTATTTATATAACTATGATGTTAAAAGCTACTTACCTATTGGCTCTTCTTCTCCTAATTATTTTTCATTTGAAAACGAAAATATAGCTACTGACAAAAATTCTATCTTTTGGAACGGCATCAAACTACCAAATTCCGATTCTAACTCATTAGAAATAATCTCAAAAGAAATATTTAGAGATAAACGTCATGTATACATAAAAAACTATACACTCCCCATAAATATTGAGCAAATGCGTTTTTTTATTGATGATAATAATCGTATTAAATATATTGGAGATCAGACTAAAATATGTAGTGAATATGGTGCGTGCTATACTATGAACATTGAAGCTTTTCAGCAATTAACATATAGCTACGTTAAAGATACTAGAAAAGTATTATATCAAAATCGATATCTAAACGCTGACGCTAAAACTTTTAATATTCCAAAGCCAAAAATGGATAATTACGCTAAGGATAAAAACGTCGAATTTTATGCTGGTAATGCTTTTCCTATACAAATTCCCGAAAAACATCTCGTTAATAGTACTACACTACAAAAATATTACAATAGACTAAAAAAGAAACTAAATTCAGCATTTACAAACAGTAAAACTAAAAAGGAAAACACAGATAAACTACCTACAATTTACACTTTCCCTAATTCTGAAAATACAACAATTAAAAAAGGAAAGAATGTTTATATGAATGATGAACTATTAAGTTTTATAGACGCGGCTTCTTTTGTCATTTTTAATAATGATTATGCGAAAGATAAAAATCACGTTTATCTTATTTATGAAAGTTCAAAAAGTGTAAGTTTTAATAGTATTAAAAATGCTGATCCTAATACCTTCAAAATTATAGAAAATGATTTTGATGCTTATTGTAGTGACAAGAATTCGGTGTTCCACCATTTAAACACTATTGAAACAGCGGATCCAACTACTTTCAAGGTCATAAATAAAACTATTAGCAAAGACAAAAACACTCTTTTTTTCAACGGGAAGAAGCTTAAAAATATAAAGCCTTCTCATAATAACACTTTTCAGAAAATAGATAAGAGATATTATCGCTATGGAAATAAAATATGCTACATATCCTATGACGGAGATAATACTTTAGTAGGTGATCAATTTGATCAATTTAAAGTTTTAAACTACTACTATGCACTCAATAATAAAAATCTTATTTATAAAGGGAAACGCATTGGAATTTTAGAAAACAATGAAGTTATTTCTGAAGTAAAGGGACATTACTTAATAACTTCTAACAATACTATTTATTATTATGGAAATAAAATAGAGCTTGAAAAAAGCAACTGGTTACGTAAACTTGGTAATACAAGTTACTTAACAGATGGAGAGCTAATATATACCAACACCATGCAAAAACTACCCAATGTAAAACTAACATCATTACTTACCACTATTGGTTATAACGAATACTTAGTATTTAATAATGGCACTGCCATATATAACGATACATTAATTAACGTGGATATAGAAACTTTTGAGCAATTCAGACTGTATTATGCAAAAGATAAAAACCACGTGTACTATAGAGGGGAAAAAACCAATTTGGATTCAAAAACTTTTTTTAAATATGATGGTAATTTCACTTCTGATAAAAATGGAGTCTATTATTATAATTCTTTAATTCCTGAAGCAGACCCTGAAACATTTAACGTGTTTTATGAATACGGATTTGATAAAACTAACTTTTATTACAGAGGAAAAATAATTCCTAGATCAGCAATAAACTTAAGAGATTAAAAGCATGAAAAAAGTATTAATTCTTATAATTATTCTAAAGACTACACTTTCTTTTGGACAAGTAAGTGTTAAAGAACAGACATATTCTGACTGTAAATACCTTAACACTCCTAATTATATTATAAATAAAACTAATGTTTACTTTGAAAAGTGTGCTATACATAGAAAGGTAAATGTAACACCTAAAGCATTAAAAACATTAGGTAAATCTCTAGCTCATGATGGCAGAAATATATTTTACAATGGCATTCGTATCAATATAAAACCTAAAAATCTGAAGCCTATTTTTGCAAACAGGTACGATCTTATCTGGATAAATGATAATTCTATTTATAAAAATACCACAAAATTAAACACTATCGATTATGATACTTTTATGACTTTAGATAGAGGTTCGTACACTAAAGACAAAGCACGTGTATTTTATTTAGGAACGTTAATTAAGGGAGCTGATCCTAAAAGTTTCGTAAGTCAATACCCTCTTAGCTACGATAAAAATTTTGTGTACTCGGGAACTAAAAAAATAAAGAAAAAAGGATATCTAAAGTCTATAAACGGTTATTTCTTTAAAGATCATCGAAACGTTTATACTACCTCAAGTTATGACTACTCCTTAAAGTTAGTACCTAGCTTAAAAACAGAAAACTGTATTTCAATAGAAGGTTCTAAGTATGGAATTGTTAATGATACTCTTTTCTTTCTAGATAAGAAAACTAAAATCGCTAACCTCGAAGCCAAAGATATTAATGTTATCGATAACGACCTTTTAACTTACAAAAACGTACTCATTTACAAAGGACTTGCAACTGGGAAGATTGATACGCATTCTATACGTGTAATTGAAGGGAATTCTGACTATCAAAAAATTATATCCGATAAAAATAAAACTTATAAAATAAGTATTGAACGTGAATATAATAATCCTGATTATATACAAATAGTACCAATTGAACTAAACCCTAAGAAAGAAATTACTTATAATACGCATTATGATAAAACACAGTTATTTTACGATAAAACCCATGTATTTTTAAATACACAACCTTTAGCCACAATAGAATTCTTCATTGCTAAAGGAATTAAAAAGCCTAGAGATATGGAAATCGTTTCTGTGCTTAAAGGGTATAGACCTGGTTGTAGCCAAGATCATACACCAGGTAGTAATTATTATATTTTAAAAGACACTGCAGGTTTTTGGGAATTTAAGTTGAGTAGAGAAAACACATTAACATACATTGGTAAAACCTATAAATTCTAAACTCTAAGTTTTGTTCTTGCTATGACTAAAAACCTCATCTTCTTGTGTTTAATTTTTACTGGAGTCACTTTAAGAGCTCAAACTCATACAATACGAAAAAATAAATACATAACAACAACCTTAACTTTATTCGTTGATACTATTAATAAAATAGATGCTACCGATACTTCTAATATTGGCTTCATTATAGAAACAATAAAACAGAATAAAACGGATATAAAATCTTCCGTCGATACCATGTTCTTTACTAAACGTTTAACTGAAAAACCAAAATCCTCTTTTGAACATAAGCTAAGTCGCATCAAAATAAGTGGAAAAAACACATATAAACACTACCTTGTATATGATTCAACTCCATTTAAATATTATAGTCTACCTAAAGATTCTATAATTTTAAATGGACATTTTAAAATAATTGACGAGTTAAAACCTCAGCGAAATGAGCCTCATTATTTTTCTTTTGAAAAAACATATGAAGCTCAAGAAAAGCCAGTAAAAAATGAAGGTGATTGGTGTGGATGTTGTTCTAATTATACTTTACCTTATTATGACTTTAGTAACTTTAATACCTCTGGCTATTTTTCTAACGGGTTAAAAACAGGTAAATGGTTATTTTTTGAACATGGCCTAGCTAAAACAGAAGAATATTATAGTGAAGGTCTTAGAAATGGTTTGTATACTGTATTCGACAAAAATAAAAATATCTTGTTTGAAACAACGTTTAAAAATGGTACTGGAATAGAGTATATGTATAGGAGCTCTGGAACATTATACCATATTAAGTTTTTCAAAAATGGAATTCTGGACTATACTAAGCCTTATACTATTTTCTATGAAAATGGTACAGTTGCTGTGGTATATGACTATCCTAACAATGTTGTGAAAAAATATTATCGAAATGGTTTTATATTCAGTGAACAAGAATTTACAATACAAGATAATGTCTTAAATTTTCATGGTGTTTTAAAAGGTTATAGTGAAAAGAAAGTTGGCGAGCTTAGAGAAAAAACGTTTTACAGGGATAACATACTTTTATCTAGAACCTTGTATAATTATAAAAATAAAATAACAGAGATACATACACCTAACTCGGACCAATATTATAAAAAAGGAAAATTAGTAGAAATTCATTCGAAAGAAATGATTCAATATTTCAAAAAGGGAAAATTAATTAAAACTATACATCGGAATTAAAATCTAGAATATCTCATTTTATTCAAATACACTACAACTGAACTTTTACTCCACTCATTAATTCTATAGTTCTTCGTATGCTAAAATTACCTGTAGCATTGCTTATAATACGCTGTATCTTTTATCCAGTTCAGATTACAAACATATGTCTTATCCTTTTCTTCATGGGAGATTTCATATAATCCTCCTTTGTTCCTTCTGTAATAGATAGTTATATTCTCAAAACCTTCAAAAACCATTAAATTAAATAAATCACATGGTTCAAAAGGATTAAAAGTCCCCTCTAATAACCACTTTCTAAAGTTATAAATCGATGACGATATTGATAAAAATTCATTATAATGAAAAAATATAGAAATTTGATTTCCTCTTTTATCAGTAGATTTTACCGTAAATATAAAATCACTACTTCCTGCACGCTTTTTGTCCTTAGTAATATTAATTTCATGTTTGCTATTTATTGTATTGTTCTTATACGCTTTCAGAAGGTATGGTTCTTCTTTTCCAAATGTATTTTTTTTATAGTACAGGCTGTCTACATAATAATTCCCTTTAACTTTTCTAGTTTTTGTTTTTATAGTTATACTATCGTTTAGCTTACTATAAAATTCTTCTTTAATTACATTTAAGAGATCATCATAAATATACTTGTACACCTTCTCTCCTTTCTTATAAAATTCTTTTGATCCTAGAAATTGAGAGTAACGATCATATTTTACATACACGCCTTCTAAAGTATCGTTTACATAATTACATACGTATGTGTTATATGTATCATACCCAATTTCTTTTCCATTTTTCAAACCATTAATATAGGTAGTTGTTTGAGCTAACTCTCCATTGAAATAATGATACTTATTCCATTTTCCATATCGAAGTCCTTTTACAAAGACACCTTGTTCCTCAAGCTTATTGAATCTTAAAATTTTGGACTCTCCTTGCCTATAACCATTTTTAAAATGAGAAAGCTCTTTTTTCTAATTAGTCAAATAACTTGTATACTTAATTTTATAATATCCATGTAACGGAACGCTATCCTTAGTGAATACTTGATTATTAATTGTATATATATCGTGGGACTTTATATTTTTCTGTCCAAAAACTCTCACATTATTCAACAAAAAAATAAAACAAAAAAACGCAACTAATTTAAGATATAACCTCATAATAATATTTATATATCGCACTATTAATAAAGTTACTTCAAATTTCCAGTCTTTGGTTCGCTAAATATATATTCGTTAAACATCTCTCAATAATTGTTAAGTTTTAAAGAAGAATGAAAATTTTAGGCTGGTTCTGTTGTGAATTAATGCTATCATAACCAAGTTTTACACCTAACACTAAATTTTATTTTCACTTAATTCTAGAAAAATTACATATCTATTATACTTAAATAATAAGCATTTATCGATACTAAAACGTATTTAAACGAAACAACAAACACGTAAAATAATATATATCAGATATTTATAATAAATATATAATTTTAAATTATCTAAAATCATGGCATTACAAATCACACAATCAAAAGGAGTTTTTCATTTAAATGGTAAAATTAATAGCTCAACAGTTAGATCTTTTATAATCTATTTTGAACATTTTATCTTAAAAAATAAGAATACAACTATAAATTTAAATGAAATCAAAGAGATTGATTCTGATGGACTAAAAGCAATAGAAACATTAATAGCAATTGCATATAGACATCAAAAAATATTTTCTTTTATCGGCTACAATGCTAAAGATATACACGAGCATTTTAAAAAAAATTAATGCTTAAATAATTATACTTTTATTAACAATTGTTAAGTATAGTGGAAGTTTTAATCTTAGCATATCCTAAATCAACATAATAAGCTTAAAATTAAATATTAAAATACTTTCTTTTTTTTGAATTTCTGAATAATCATGTTTGGGTAAGCATGTAGCTTTTCATCACTGACCTTTATTTCTTTTTTCTTTAGAAGTGAAAAAACGATAATTATCTTTTTGAATAAAACGACTTAATCCTAACTTCTAGCTATTGATTTATTCAATTTATTTTGATTTAGTATTTCTTGATAATTGTCAATCTATAAGAAATATTGCAGTCGTAATTTTGATAAAAAGAAACATTGTATGATTATTTCAAATAAGCTGAGTGAATTCTATCGTAATAATAATCTTGCTATAGATGGTGGTGAAAAGGATTCTTATTTTTATTTAAAATTTAAACTATTCAAATTAAAACTACCAAATTCTGACTTCAGAAAAAAAGTAGTTTACATTCATGATATCCAACATATTCTATACGATTGCGACGTTACTTGGAAAGGAGAAGCTTTCATTGCTGGTTGGGAAATAGCTACTGATATTTGGAAATATTTCCCTCTTGGAATTATGAGTTTGTGGGCTACAGGTTTTAGCTTTTTACTTCACCCTAAAGAAGTATTTAGAGGTTACAAACAAGGTTTACTGTGCAATGGTGTTATTGATCTTAAAATTTCAAAAAAAGAGATTTTAAATCTTTCTATCTCCGATGTAAAAAACCTGATTAAGCGTAAACAACCAAAACAATTTAATTGGTTTGTTTTTCTGTTCTGGATATTGACTGCTGAATTAGTTGTTTTCTTACCGCTAATTTTGAGTTTGATTATTGTATACTTTTTCGCTAAATAATCTACTAAGTATTATTTTTTATTTCAAAAAAACATATTATAATATAGTAAACATACACAATAAATTAATATACACGCTT
>JAHDDQ010000045.1 GCA_020629275.1 Tenacibaculum sp.
GACTGTAACTCCGTTGTCTTACGACTTCGCAGGTTCGAATCCTGCTCTCCCCACACTTATAATCAATTGGGGATTTATTATGAGGGCGTTTAACTTGAAGGGTTGAGCGTTTTTTTTTGCTCAAAAATAAGATGTTTAATCTTTTTTTGTTTTTGTTAAACAAAATGTATTTTTACCACAAATACCATTATATGAGAACAGTTTTTGTAGTGTTAGCAGTGTTCGCTTTATTTTTTAATCTAAATGGACAAGATTTAGGAAAAGTAAAAGGAAAGGTAATAGACAAGCAAACAAGGGAAGCATTACCATTTGTGAATTTAATTATACAAGGGACTACAATTGGAACGACAACTAATGAACTAGGTGAGTTCGTAGTTAAAAATGTACCTTTAGGTTATGTGAAAATTACAGCTTCTTTTGTAGGATACAATACTGCGACATCATCAGATTACTTAGTAACCAAGGATAAGTCACCTTTTGTACTTTTTGAATTAGAGGCGAGTGATGCTTAGCTAGATGAAATAGTAGTACAATCGTCGTTATTCAGAAGAAAAGCAGAAAGTCCAGTATCGTTACAAAGTTTAGGGGTTGAAGAAATAGAGAAAAATCCAGGAGGAAATAGAGATGTGCTAAAGGTTATACAATCCTTCCCAGGAGTTGCTTCTAATCCTGGATTTAGAAATGATATAATTATTAGAGGAGGTGCTACATCTGAAAACAAATTTTATGTAGATGGTATTGAGGTACCTGTAATTAATCATTTTCAAACACAAGGAGCATCGGGTGGTCCAGTAGGTATAATTAATACAGATTTAATTCGTAGTGTAGATTTTTATTCAAGCGCTTTTCCAACAAATAGAGGAAATGCATTAAGTTCTGTAATAGAATTTACACAAAAGGTAGGAAATCAAAAGGAATTTGAAGGTAGAGGAAGTTTGGGAACTTCAGATGCTGGATTAACACTCCAAGGTCCTTTATCTAAAAATACATCTGTTATCTTTTCAGCACGCCAATCATACCTGAAATTTTTATTTAAGCTCATAAAATTACCGTTTTTACCTACCTACAACGATTTTCAATTAAACATCAAATCTAAATTATCAGAGAAAGATGAACTATCGATATTCGGTTTAGCAGCGATAGATGACTTTGAATTGAATACGGAGGTCAATGAAGATGAAGACGATGAACAAGCAATTAAGAGAAATAAGTTTGTTCTAGCTAATGTGCCTATACAAACGCAGTGGAATTATACACTAGGAGCTTCATATAAGCATTATGGAGAGAAAAGTACCCAAACCTACGTATTGAGCAGAAATGAGTGGAAAAATAACGCCATTAAATACTTTAACAATACAAATGTAGCTTCAGATTTATTATTTGATTATTCTTCCAAAGAGATTGAGAATAAGTTTAGGTTTGAAAACGATTTACGATTAAAAAATGGAGTACAATTAAATTATGGTGTTGCACTTCAGCAATCTAAGTATGAGAATAGAACATTTCAGAGATTTGCTAACCAACAAGGTCCACAAGTGTTTGATTTTGATTCAGAATTTTCAATGTTTAGTTATTCATTATTTGCTCAAGCATCTAAAAAATTTTTAGAAAATAAACTACAGGTTTCTGTAGGTGTTAGGACAGATGCTAATAATTATAATAGAGAAATGGAGAATCCGTTTAATCAGTTTTCTCCAAGATTTTTCAGCTTCTTACCAACTACAGAGCAAATGGTATGTTAATACATCGATAGCAAAATATTATCAACTTCCAGCATATACTATTTTAGGGTTTAGGGATAATGCAAATATTTTAGTAAATCAACCTAACGTTTCATATATATCTTCAGATCATATTGTAGGAGGATTAGAATTTAGGCCAGAAGCAAGTTCTAAAATAACGTTAGAAGGTTTTTATAAAGAATATGGAGATTATCCGTTTTCAATTAAAGATCAAATTAGTTTGGCCAATCTTGGAGCAGATTTTGGAATCATAGGAAACGAGGCAGTTATTTCTAATAATGAAGGAAGAGCTTATGGTTTTGAAATTTTAGCACAACGTAAGTCATACAAAGGTATATATGGTATTTTAGCGTATACTTTTGTAAGAAGCGAGTTTAAGGATGCTAATAATAATTTTATACCTTCAACTTGGGATAATCGACATTTGTTAACATTTACAGGTGGAAAAAAGTTTACTGGTAACTGGGAACTTGGAGCTAAATTTAGAGTCGTAGGAGGAAGACCTTACACTCCTTATGATCTTGAAGAATCTGCGGAAATCGATAATTATGATGTTAACAGTAACGGTATTTTAGATTTTACAAAATTAAATTCAGAGCGTTTCAGAGCTTTTACTCAGTTGGATATTCGTATTGATAAAACATGGTTTTTAAAACATTTTTCAATTAATTTATACTTAGATGTACAGAATGTGTTAGCCAGCACACCAGATAGACAACCATTTTTGATAGCTAAGGAAGACGTAAATGGAAATAAGTTAATAGATCCATCAGATGCAAACAAATATCAATTAGAGAAAGTAGAGAGTTCATCAGGAAGAGCTTTACCACGTATAGGTGTACTTGTAGATTTTTAACTTCAAATTTAAAATCGTTTTTCATCTTTTTGTATCTTCCCCACAAATTAAGAACTGTTTATGGAGGAAATAAAGAAAGAAGAAATCGATAAATCTAAAGAAGCTGTAAGACAAGATGCTAAAGGACTTTTAGAAAGTGTAAAAACTTTTATGAATGAGTTGCTAGATTTTAGACACGATACTGATCAAGAAGCAACGATAGAAGCTATCACAAACGATATACCATTCAAAGGAGCAACTGCATGGATTTTAATTTGTTCAATTTTCGTGGCATCCATAGGTCTTAATGCAAATTCAACAGCAGTAGTAATTGGAGCCATGTTAATTTCTCCCTTAATGGGACCAATTTTAGGAATAGGAATGTCTATTGCTATTAACGATATTGATACGCTTAAAAAATCGTTAGTGAATTTGGCTACGATGATAGTTTTAAGTTTATTAACAGCATTTTTATTCTTCTTTTTGTTTCCACTTCGTGAAGAAACTTCAGAACTATTAGGACGGGTTAAACCAGATATACGTGATGTATTAATTGCATTTTTTGGTGGTTTGGCATTAATTATAGCCAGAACTAAAAAAGGAACAATTGCTTCTGTAATATTTGGAGTAGCTATTGCTACTGCTTTAATGCCACCTTTATGTACTGCTGGTTACGGTTTGGCCATTGGTAAGTTTGACTATTTTTTAGGAGCAATGTATTTATTTACAATAAATGCAATCTTTATCGCCTTAGCAACTTTTATTGTGTTAAAGTTATTAGGGTTTACTATGATACGTTATGTAAATTCTGCGAAAAGAAAGCGAATAGCTAGAATAGCATCATTGATCGCATTACTAGTTATGATACCAGCTGTGCTTACTTTTATGAAAGTATATAAAGAAACAATGGTTAACGCAAATTACAAGCAATTTTTAGCGCAAGAAGTAGAGGTTAATGAAGATTTATGGTTACAGCGAAAAAAAATAGATATTAAAGAAAAAACAATTAGTTTATTTTTTAATGGAAAAGTAGGAAGAGCTACCATAACGGATTTAAATAATGAATTGAAAAATTATGAAAAAATAAAAGACTTTAAGCTTAATATAAATGCAAACGAGTCAAGAAGTGCAGATGATGTATCGATGTCTTTAGAAAGAGCATATTCTGATTTAGATCAGAAAAATAATATTATCAATGGACTACAAAAAGAAATTGAAGACTTAAAAAGTAGGGTCTCCAATTTAAGTGTAACACTAGAAAAGAAAGACAAAAATAGTGTACCATTTAGCGCTATTGCTAAAGATGCAAAAATTCGTTTTGGTGAGATAAAAGAGATTCGTTTTTCAAAAGTATTATGCACAAAAGATTTTATTAAAGTAGATACAGTTCCAGAGGTGAGTATCGTTTGGAGTAAAAAACTTAAAGAGAACTACATTGCAAAAAAAGAAATTGAACTACAAAAATGGCTTCAGAAAGAATTGAAATTAGATACATTATTAGTTAAATAAAGATACTATTAAAGATCTGATGAAGTCTATAAAAAAACAGAAAACTCGTTTATGATAATAAACGAGTTTTCTGTTTTTTACGAATCAAAACTAATATTACTCTTCTTTCTTTATATTGCAACTTTTCAGAATTTGTTTAGCTCTGTCCATACCATAACTTGGATAAAACTGAGGGAGTTTTTCCTTCTCAAATAAAGCAATAGACTTTTCAACATCTTTACAATATGGTGTTATAGACTGACCAAAATATTTAGCGCTACCCATATCCCATTCTGCTTTCCCAAGTATAACTCTAGGGTTGTTAGGAGCTAAAGTAAGTGCTTGCTTGTATAAAGCAGAATTTTTCATCGATAATGTCATACCATATTTTTGACCGTCGAATGCTATATATGCAGTATTTAATAATGCTTGTGTTATAATAATTTCTGGATTATTTTGAGACAAACTAGAGGCTTCATCCAAATATTCTTGCGCTTTTTTAAGTTTAGCATTTAAAACAGCTTCATCTTTAACACCAAAACTACTTAAAATTTCTACAGAAGCCACATAATAATAAGGTAGCCAATTTTCTTTTTCAGCTTTAGCAATACGTTCAAATAGAAGTGATGCGTCGTTGTTCTTTTTATTCTTCCATAATTCAAAAGCTTTGGTCATGCCTTTTTCATATTTTGATTGTGCATACGTAAATGAAATACATAATAATAATATAAAAGTGATGATTTTTTTCATAAGATTAGGTTTTAGACAGTTGTATGTTATTAGTTCATTTTTATTTGTAACGTAATATCTTTATCTACAATAAACTTAGCATCCTTATATTTAGGAGGCCCCATAAAACCTGTAGCATTATTAGAAATTCCAATAGGCTCTTTAGGAATACCGAATATTTTAGTATCCATTTTTTTATTATCATTCTCATCATGAAAAGCAGATACAGCATATTCACCTTGAGGAATATTTTCAAAAGTAACAGTAGCTTTATTGTCTTTTACGGCAATTACAGTTTCTTTAAAACGCTTCTTTAAGAAATTGGCTTTACTATCATGAAGTCCAACGTATATGGTGCCTTTATCGGTTTCCATACCAGAAAATTCAATAGTAATAGAATGAGTGTCTTGTGCAAATGTTGCGATTAAGCCTACTGCGAAGAATGTTAAAAATAAAATAATACGTTGCATAATGTTTATTGTTTTAGTTAATTCAAATATCGAGTGTTTCTTATATATATAATCAAAATTCTTACCGAATTGTCGTTTTATAGTACTCAATTGTGATTCTTATAAATTATTTAACTGATTTTCCTTTTTATCATCACTTATAGACCAGAAGAAACCTATAAAAAAGAACTGATCAGCGTTTGGTCTTGAGGCTTGTCTATTATAAAAACCATTTGCATTAGGTTGATTTCTATAATTATACCCAAATATATTTTCAGTTCCTAAGACGTTATTAACTGAAAAGTAAAGTATTTTTTGTTGACTAATTAAGTAGGCCGCATTAATACTAACCGAATTATAGTTTGGTGTCTTTTGATTCAAAAAACCGCTTGTATTTGGGTTAGTGTATGTTCTTCCAGTTGCAAAACGATAAGAAAGTCCTAATTGAGTTTTCCATGAATCTACCCAATACTTACCAACTACAGATAAATTATGTTGCGAAGCAAAATTAGGCGTAGCTGTTGTAGGGTAATTTTTATATTTTCTTTTAGTATCTAAGAAGGAATATGACACCCAATAATCTAAATTCTTTATATTTTTCCCATCTCTCCAAAAAACATCAACACCTTTCGCAAAACCATTTCCGTCGTTAGTATAAGTAGTCATAGGACCTGCAAATTGATCGTTGTATTGAACTAAATCATCATAAGATTTGTAATAGGCTTCAGCTCTAAAAATTTGACGATCTTTAGTGTATTGATAATTAGCGATATAATGCGCGGCGTTTTCAGAAGTAAGGTTTTCAGCAAACTTTAAATATTCATTTTTAGGATTTTGATAAAATTGACCGTAGGCAAAGGAAAATTGTTCATTTTTCCCGGTTTTATAAGCTAAAGAAGCCCTTGGAGAAAAAGTATATTCATTTAGTGAAATTGAATTCTCGTACCTAGCTCCTAATTTAACCGCCAGTTTTTTTGAAAAGAAAATATCTGTTTCAGTAAATGCAGCAGCAATATTATTTTGGAAATTATAATCAAAGGTTCTTTTAGAGTTGATTTGAGAAAAATCTTCTTGAAAATCAGTTAAAAAGTACTCAACACCAAAATTTAATTTTAACCTGCTGGAAAAACGTTTTTTCAGTTTAAATTTAATGTGTGCTGAATTTTCAGTGTTACTAACAGCATTCTCTTCAAGTTTAAGATTACTTCCTTCATTAGTATAACTCATACCAGTAGCTAAAGACCAGCCATTATCTAAACGTTGTTTATAAGATGCATTAAAATACAAATTTGTGTTTTCAAGACCAAATCGAAAACCATCATCAAAGTTAATATCATCCTGAATCAAATCAAAGCTACTATAGCTAAATGCACTGTAGAGTTTAAGTAAACCGTCATTTTTTGTAGTATATCTATATACCATTTCACCATTTACAGATTCAAATGGTTTAGACCACTCATTTCTATCAGGAAAAGCAACTTGATAAGGACTTAAATTAATGTAGGAAGTATTAATACTGAAAGAATTTTTACCCCATATTTGCGTATTTCCTATACCAGCTCCAACGGTCATTAACTGAATTTCTGTTTTTTCTTGATCCGGTTGATCAATTGTGTTTAAAGTAAGAACGCTCGATAATGCTTGTCCGTATTCAGCAGAATACCCACCAGTTGAAAAAGTCATTCCTTTGAATAAGAAAGGAGAAAATCGACCACGTGTAGGTATATTATTTCCTGAGGGAACGAAAGGAGCAAAAACACGAATTCCATCTATAAATATTTGAGTTTCTTCAGCATCTCCACCTCTAACAAATAAACGGCCATCTTCATCATTAGCAGATGTACCAGGTAATGTTTGAAAAGCACCTAATACATCTCCTAAAGCACTAGCTGTTGTAACAATATCTAAAGGTTTTAAAGCTACAGCTCGTGCTTTATCTCCAGCATCAAAACTACCCGCATTAATAACAACAGCATCTAGGGTACTCATATCTTCTTTCAAACGTATGGTAATAGCTTTAAAATTGGTAACTAAATCCATCTTAGTATAGGTTTCAAAAGAGATGAAAGATACAATAAGGGTCTGTGTGTTTTTTTCAGTAGTAGTAAAATTAAAGTTTCCCGAACTGTCTGATGAAGTACCATCATAAGTACCATCTAAGTAAATATTTGCACCTTCAATTGGTTCGCCTTTAGTGGTCGTAACCTTACCAGAAATAACTGTTTGAGAATAGGTAATTAATGATAAAAAAAGGAAACATGTAAGCAGTATAGATTTCATCTGTAATTGATTTTTGATACTACAAAAGTGTAATAAGATGTAGTTTTTACATAAAAAGAACTACTGAGCTGTAAAAAAAATAGGATGAAATGTTATTCAACTGGGATGTGTAAATCTACCAATACTTTTTGTTCAGGATGCGCTCTAAAATCATTATGATAAATTTCAAAAGGAGGGTTGTCTTTAACCTTGAAACCTTTATCAAAAAGCCAAACGAAAGTAGCTTCCCAAGCATTTTCAAACTGATGAGGTGAAATTTCATAGCGAGCAACAACATGTCTACCACCAATAATTTTAGTAGTGTTTATATCTTTAGGAACTGTAATTTTGTCTTCAGAAAGACTAATACAAGCACTCATTCTGAGTTTATTAATAGCTGTAATTTTTGGGCTATCATGATAAACAGTTATCACTTTAGTTTTTTCATTAAAAAGATCATTTGGATATGCCCATTTTAGAAGTATATCAAAAGACTGTTCTAGTTTTTCGGGATTACCAATATGTGATACATACGCGACTGTTATAGTTTCAACAGTTTTTACTTCAATTTTTTTAGCATTCATTTCTATAAAGTTTAAATGAGTATTGAAGTTGTAAATGTATTGTTGTAATTCGGTGTTGACTATACCATTCTTGCTTTCTGTTTTACAAATCTTGCTAAATCTACTTGGAGTATTTTGGCGAAACGTTTTCGGAGCCAAACCATAAAATTTTTTAAAAGCTCGAGAGAAAGAAGTTAAACTATTAAAACCAACGATCTCGCCAATTTCTGTAATAGTAAATTCATTGGATTTATGGAGTAACAGTCGGGCTGCTTTTTCTATCTTCTTACGAATAATAAAGTTATGTAAAGTTTCTCCCACAATAGCAGTAAAGATTCTGTGGAAATGGTAAGGAGATAAATAAGCTTGTTTAGCAATCTCTTTTAGTACTAATTTCTTGTGTATATTGTTTTCTATGTAGCGTATAGCATTGTTTATTTTTATAACAATTGTATTATCTTTTTGGTGCATTTCCATAGTAACAAATGTATACTATTTTAAAGAAAACCATAATTATATTGTATTTTTACAAGGCATAAAATACTATAAAATGTCTCAAGATTTAAGTGATTACCGAAAGTCATATGAAAAGTTTGAGTTGTTAGAGTCGCAAGTGCCTAACAAACCCTTAGCGTTGTTTTCAAATTGGTTTTCATTAGCAGATGGTTCTAAAACTGTAGAAGAAGCAAATGCTATGCAGATAGCAACAATAGGAGAAGATGGCTTTCCAAAAACAAGGATTGTATTATTAAAAAAAATTACCGAAGAAGGATTTATTTTTTACACCAATTATACCTCCGAAAAAGGAAAAGCTATCGCTTATAATAATAATGTGTGTTTATCTTTCTTTTGGCCAGGTTTAGAGCGCCAAATCATTATAAAAGGAGTAGCAGAGAAAACCAATGTAGGTATATCAGATGACTATTTTAATTCTAGACCAGAAGGTAGTAGACTAGGAGCTTGGGCCTCAAACCAAAGCGCGGTAGTAGAAAGTAGAGAGGAATTAGAAGCATCTTTAAATACGATAAAAGAACGATTTGAAAAAGAGAAGATTATCAGACCCAAACACTGGGGAGGTTATATAGTAAAACCGCTATCAGTCGAGTTTTGGCAAGGTAGACCAAATAGAATGCACGATCGATTACGTTATTCTCTAGAAAAAGATTTTACATGGAAGCTTGAACGTTTAGCTCCGTAATACTATATTTGAACATTGTTTTTTAACTAAATGAAGACTATTTACATAGTAAGACACGCTAAATCGTCATGGAAGTACGCCAGTGTAAAAGATCATGACAGGCCTTTGAAAGAAAGAGGAATAAATGACGCTCATTTAATTTCTAAATTCTTAGCAAAGAAAATTAAAAGACCTGATGTGTTTATTTCAAGTAGTGCAAATAGAGCACTTCAAACAGGTATAATTTTTTGTGAGAATTTCGGGTATCCAATGGCTAATTTAAAGATTAGCAAACAGTTGTATAGTTTTAGCGATGGTTATTTAGTGAAAACAGCCAAAGCATTAGATGATAATTTTGATAGTGCTATTATATTTAGCCACGATCATGGAATTAATACTTTTGTAAATAAGTTTGGCAGTAAACCTGTAGCTCACGTTACAACCTGTGGAGTTGTAGGGATACAGTTTAAAGAAAAGCACTGGAAAGATATAAAGAAAGGAACTACAGTTTTAATAGAGTTTCCTAAGTATCACAAGTAAAACAAGTTTCTTTTGAAAATTAAAAAATACGCAGCAATAGATATAGGTTCAAATGCTATACGTTTATTGGTATCAAATGTAATAGAAGAAAAAGAGAAAGAACCTAAGTTTAAAAAATCTTCATTGGTAAGAGTACCTATTCGTTTAGGAGCAGATACATTTGTATCTGGTAAAATTTCTGAAAATAATATTGAACGAATTATAGATGCTATGAAAGCTTTTGGACTTTTAATGAAGGTTCACGGAGTAAAAAAATATAAAGCATGCGCTACCTCTGCCATGCGAGAAGCAGAAAACAATAAAGAAGTTGTCAATCGTGTATTGAAAGAATCAGGAATACAGATTGATGTTATTAACGGTGCTAAGGAGGCTCAAATAATTTCCTCAACAGATTTAAAGTACTTAATTAATTCAGACGAAACGTATTTGTATGTAGATGTTGGAGGAGGAAGTACAGAATTTACCATTTTTTCTAAAGGAAAAATAGTAAATTCTAAGTCATTTAAAATTGGTACAGTACGATTAATAAATAATCCTAAAGAAAAGAATAAAAAGATCTTTGAGAAAGTTGAAGCTTGGATTAATAAACATACAAAAGAATACAAAAGACTTTCTCTGATAGGATCCGGAGGTAATATCAATAAAATATTTAAGATGTCTGGTTTAGATGCAGGTCGACCTATCTCTTATATCTACCTTAATGCCCAGTATCAGTTTCTAAAAAAGATGTCTTACAAAGAACGTATTTCTGAACTGAGTTTAAATCCAGATAGAGCAGATGTAATTGTTCCAGCTACAAAAATTTATTTATCTGCAATGAAGTGGAGTGGCGCCAGAAGGATTTTTGTACCTAAAATAGGACTGTCAGACGGAATAGTTAAGAGTTTGTATCTTAATGAAATATAAAAACATTTTAACAACCCTTTAACATTTTGTTTTTTTGTTTATATTTGTGTATATGTGACTTATTCCCCTAAAACGTGTCACATAGCATAAGCTAAATTATCAAAAACACAAATTTATTCATTATGAAAAAACTAATGTTATCCGGTGCTTTAATTGCAATCGGATTCACTGTGTCTGCACAGGACTTACCTACTAATGCGGAACCAGGAAAATGTTATGTTCGTTGTAAAACTCCAGAAGTATGGAAAAACGAGGATGTTACTATAGAAGTAGCACCAGCGTACAAAAGAATCGTAACGTACCCTGCAAAGTATAAGACTGTTACAGAACGAGTAATAGTAGATGAAGGAGGAGAAAGACTAGTTGTAGTTCCTGCGAAATACGAATCTGAAAGTTTTACTGTAGTAACCAAAGAAGCGAGTAAGCGTTTGGAGAAAACAGTAGGAAGACCATCAGTAGAAAACCAAACAGTAGTAACTAAAGAAGCCTCTAAGCGTTTAGAAGCTATTCCTGCAAAATATGAGATGCGCGATGTTACTGTAACGGTAAAAGAGGGGTATAAAAAACTTATATCGATTCCAGCTAAATATGAACAACGTGATGTTGTGGTAACTACAAAAGAAGCTTCTCAGCGATTAGTAGTAGTTCCTGCCAAAATGAAAACAATTACGGAAGAAGTAGTAACTAAGGAGGCTTCTAAGCGATTAGTTGTCGTTCCTGCAAAATATGAAATGCGTGATGTAACTGTAGTAACTAAGGAAGCTTCTAAAAGAGTTGAGATAGTTCCTGCAAAATACGAAATGCGTGATGTAACTGTAGTCATAAAAGAAGCTGCAAAACGTTTAGTAGTTGTACCAGCAGTATATGGAACAGAAACTGTGAGTTACAAGAAAAGAGAATATGGAAATAGATTAAAAGTTGTACCTGCTGCTTTTTCTAAAGATAGTGAAGTAATAGAAGTAAGAGCTAAATCTGCAAAATGGCAGATGAGTGAGAGGGCTCCTGACTGTACTTCTTCAGACCCTAACGACTGTCGCTATTGGTGTTATAGAGAAGTTCCTGCTCAATTTACAACTGTAGATAAAACAATTTTATCAAATAATGCATCTATTATCAAAACAACAGAATGTGATGAGGCTACAGAGCCAGGAGGTTGTGGAAACGCTACTTATGTTAAGCGTGTTATGAAAACTCCTCCAACTACAAGAACTATCGAAATACCAGAAGTTACTAAAGTAGTTAAGAAAAGAGTTATGGTAACACCACCATCAACAAGAACTATTGATATTCCTGAAGTTACTAAAGTAGTTAAGAAAAGAGTAATGACAACTCCACCAACAACAAGAGAAGTTATTATTCCAGAAGTAAGACAAAATGTTAAAAGAACAATTGTTGATACACCAGCGACAACAAGAGTGATTGATATTCCTGCAGTTACTAAGATTGTTAAGAAAACAGTTATGGTTTCACCACCAACTACAAGAGAAGTTGAGGTACCTGCAGTAACTAAAGTAGTTAAGAAAAGAGTTATGACTACACCACCAACTACTAGAGAAATTACAATTCCAGAAGTTACTACTGTAGTAAAGAAAACTATTCCTGCAGTACAATCTACAAGAGAGATTGCTATTCCTGAAGTAACAACTACAATGAAGAAAAGAGTTATGGCTACTCCACCAACAACAAGAGTAGTGAAAATTGATTCTAAATATGGTACAATAAAGAAAACTGTTTTAGAAAAAGATGCTGTATCTAACGAGCAAACAATTGATGCAAAGTATAAAACAGTAACTAAAGAAGTATTAGTTTCTAAAGGAGGATTAACTACTTGGGAAGAAGTTGAGTGTAAGTTAGTTCAAAATACTCCATTACCAATTAACTGGAACCTTGGAAGTGCAACATTAACTTCTGGAGCTAAGAGAATAATAGATGCTCGTTTATTACCAGTTTTAAATAACGGTGTTGCAGTAGCTATTGAATCTCATACAGATGCGAGAGGTAGAAAAGCAAGTAATCAATCTTTATCAGAAAGAAGAGCTCAAGCTGTTGTTAATTATTTAATTTCAAAAGGAGTTAATCCAAGTAAATTAACTGCTAACGGTTACGGTGAGAATAGGTTAACAAACAGATGTGCTGATGGAGTTTCTTGTACAGAACGTGAGCATGCTGCAAACAGAAGAACAACATTCAGAGTTGTAGATCAAAAGTAATTATTTGATGTATAAAGATTTTTTCTAACAAAAAATCGAAAAACCGAGCTTTAATATGCTCGGTTTTTTTGTTTTTCAGATAAATAGTCTATTAATTACTTATGCTTTAAGTAGTATTAGTAGTTTAGTTATTCTTACAAGTACTAATACACATAATTGTATCATTACTATTTACTGGTGGTGTAGATAACATATATAAAATAATTCCATCATTGGTAGCTCGATGTTTTTCAAGAATAACGCCAAATTCATTGGTAGTGTAGCCTACGATATCATTTTTACTTACGCTGTCTCCAGCTTTAAATTCACTATAAAAAATACCTTTAGCAGTAGCACTTATATAAGTTTGATTATCACAAGAAATAATATTTTTGTGCGGACCAGTTCCATTGGAGTACATCTTCATAGTTTTAAGCATGTTATACACTCCTTTCGTTATCAATTTAACGTTTTCATTTTGCACATTTCCTAGTTTTCCGCATTCAATGCTTAGTGCTATTTTTCCATCTTGCACAGCTTGCTTAAATGCATATTTTGCTGGATCTGTATCAGTGATTTTATATGGATAAGATACTACATATTCGAATCCACTTTGAATAGAAAGTTTTTTAGCTTGTGCAGTTTGGTAAGGTTTTGTAGTATTATTATAATAACAAACGAAAGGAATTAAATCTTCGCAAGCATCTCCACCGTGTACATCTAGAAAAACATCACTAACAGGAATAATAGTCGTAGTTATAAAATGTGCTATTTGTTCAGTAATGCTGCCTTCCTCATTTCCAGGGAAAGCATTGTTTAAATTTTTTTGATCTTGTGGATTAATAAAAGGAGTTCTAGTAAAAAAGGAAGCAATATTAGCAATAGGGATTATAATTAGTGTACCTCTAAGTTCATCAGTTTTAATCTCTTCTAATAATTTTTGTGTAGCGATAATTGGAGGATATTCGTAACCGTGTACACCAGCAATAAGTGTAAAAGTTGGACCCTTAGTTTTACCTTTTATTATAGATATTGGTAAGTAACCAGTATTCCCCAAAGTATCAGAAAAGTTAATACGAATATTTTCTTTTGAAGATCTTACTTTCGATTTATAAGCTTTTTGAAATACATTTTGTGTAGAGCTAACTAGAGGTGTAAGAAGCAGAAAAACTGTTAAGAAAAATACTTTCATTTGATTTCTATGTTTAATTTAAGGTTACGCTATTTTTAATAATATTATCTTATTCTTTTATCTAGAATAGGTGCAATTTAATGATAGCAAAAATACTTGTGATTTAAATTAATCATAAATTGTATTATACAATAATTGCAAGATTTAATATTTTGTTTGCCTGAACTATGTGCCGTTCATTATGATAAATCAGAACTCTGAACGTGTCGCCAATTTTTAATTTAATAAGTTTAGAAATACTTATAGCTGTTTTAGTGTTATTTAAATCGATTGTTCGAGATGCATCTAGAAGGTTTAATATATGCTCTTGCTGAAGTATGAAACGTTCAATAGTTGTTTTGTCTAATATATCGCCAATTGGATTCTTGTCTTTAAATGTTTTCATAACATTTAATTCCTTCTTTGGGAGCATACTTTTAGCAAAGTAATTTCCTAAGATTCCTGATTTAAAATCTACTTTAGGATGTGTTTTTGAATTTTCGATACAGTTGCTAATTTCTGGAATATAAAAATCTCCATATAAATTCAGGTGTTCAAAGCATTCTAAGATATTCCAACTCTTCTCTTCGTTTCTAAAGTTTAATTTTTCGGCAGAGAGCGAACTAAATTTTTTTGCTTGTTGAATATTAATTTGCGTTCTATTTGTTAGGTCTTTAAGTAATTCTACAGAGGTTATGATCATTGTTTTTTTACAAAAATCGGTGCTATTTTCCTTAAAAACATTGATTTAGATTAAGATTTTTTTATTCTAGATAATGTTTCAGGTGTCATTCTTAAGTACGATGCAATATATTTATTAGGAATTTCTTGAAATAATTGTGGACTTCTTTTTAAAACCCTTTCATATCTTTTTAAAGGAGAAGATGTTAAAATATCGCGCTCTCTTTCCATTTGTTGAAAAATTAAATCACCAAGTATTAAGTGCCAGATTTTCGTGTTTTCTAACGAGCTTTCAACAAAATTCATAAAAGTTGATTTTTTGATAACCTTCACTTTAGTTTTCTTAATTGCTTGAATATATAAGTCCGATGCTTTTTCATTTATAAAGGAATCTAAAGATGCGATAAGGTTATTTTTATAACCAAATCTTATAATATTTTCCTCAAACTCTTCAATTACATAAATTCTTAAACTACCACTAACCACAAAATAGAGATTTGTATCGATACTACCTTTAACTTTTAGATGTTCTTTTCGTTTAATTTCTAGTTGGGTATCCCATAAATTATTGTAATCTATTTTTTCTATAAAGTTAGCTATTGGATTCATTTTTACTTATATGTTAAGTCCTTTACACGATTAATACCGATTTGAATAAATAGTAGTTCCTAATGTGGTTGCTTTTTTGATTGTTATTTTAACCGTTAATCTCTGAAGCTAATTAGATATAAGAAAACAACACTGTGTTATTCTAAATTAGCATCTTTTATTTGAGATGCTATATTTACCCACATAATTTTCCAGTCTTTTTTTGAGTGTCCTCCAGTTGTATAAAAAAGAAACTGGTTATCAGGAGTTACATATGGGTTTCCTTGTCCGTTATTATTGATTTTATCATTCAATCTTTTCGTATTTGTCCATCCGCCTTTCTTATCGTTGTAACTAACCATAAGATCTAGCTGATTGCTAACAGATGCAAAAATTAAATAATCTTCTTTTGGTGAAATATATGGAGTACATTTTCTAGTTTGCGTATGCATCGAAATCATAGTTTTTTCTGCCATTTGGAATTTACCATTCACTTTTTTTGAATGAAAAATATCCATTTTACTATAATCTAAATTACTAGAATGAAAGTATAATGTTCCTGTATCGGCTATTGTAGGGTGTGAAACTAATTTTTCTCTTAGATTAGGAATATCTACAAAAACGGGTTCTTTCCATGTCCCATTAATTCTTTCTGATTTCCAAATATGCCAAGTTTGAGGAATTCCATCGATATTAGTAGGTCTTGTAGAACTGAAGAAAAGAGTATTTCCGTCTGGAGAAAAATTCATTCCATGTTCGTCATACTTACTATTGATGAATGCCTTTTTTGGTTTTGACCAATGCTCACCATCGTTATTAGTTACAAAAACTTCAAAATTTTTAAAGTTATAATCTGAAATAGTATAATAATATTCTTTTAAGTTTGGGCTAAATATTCCTTTGTGTACAAGCTTGTTTTTAGGAATCATTTCTTGATTAAATTCAAGAGGTATATCGTTTGGAATTTTATCGATTAAAAAATTCATTTTAATAGTAGCGTTTTCATTTTTACAACTTAAAAAGATACTTGTAAATAATAATAAGATTTTTAATTTATTCATATCCTTGCAAAAGGTTAATATTTTGTGATGTATGATAACTACCTGATTGAGGTAAGTTATTCCATTTAAGGTAGTATTTGATTTTTCGAAAACGGCACATATTTTAATTTTTTAAAATTAAAGAAGTTTAATCTTAAATTGCCACCTTATTTTTTTAATAGTGGAGCAGCTCTTTTCTCCAAATCACTAAAATCATTCTTTTCTACTATGGTTTCTTTACCTAACCTTAAAATCATTTCAGCATGGCGAATTACTGCTTTTTTTTGATGTTCTGTTTTGGTAAAGTGAAGTATGGTAGTTAATGATTCTATAAGTCTTATAATTACAGCTGTACTTCCTTTAGAAAATTGGCGAATTTGATTAAACGCTACATCTAATACACCTTCGAAATCTAAGACATCAGCGATAACTCTAAGTTTCCCGTTTTCATCTGCACGATATTTTGAAGGAAATTTTGCTGCTGCTAAATAACTTACCGTAGCTGTTAAATTATCAATAGAAGCAATAGCGGTATAAGGATCATTTACTCCTGGTGATAATGCTCTTACTGCAATTTCAACCATTTGATGGATTGAAAATTCTAAATCTTGTTGAGATGTTTTTGTTTTTCCAAAAACAAATTGTTCTAATAATTCCTCTGTAGTTTCTTCATCCCAATCTTTATTAGAATGTAGAACACCTATTTCACCACCTTTTACCAGAAAGCTTCCAGGTCTGTGTTTCAATTCAAAAAGAGATTCATTACTGGTTATTATAGTTAATATGGTTTCACTGTTTATGTATCGTAAATATCCACTTCTAGGAGATTTGATAGCAGTATGCTTCTTATAACTTGAGATTACAGTATTTTGATCAAAACTTTTTTTCTTGTCAAGTTCGTCTCCCATTTTTTCAGGGAAAAGTATTTCTACTTGCTTAGAAATAAGATCTGAAATATCAGAAATAACATTGTCTGCCTGAATACTTGTTGCGATTTGGTGTATAAATATGATAAGTAAAATGATGTTTGCTATGGTAGCCAAAATAGAAACAAGAATAGAAATAGACGGAATAAAGGTATACCCGTTTCCGTCTTTAATAGCATTCAAAACCAATAAACAATAAAGATAGGTTGCAATGTATGAGCCCAACACTATTTGATTTAAACGAACATACATAAAGTTCTTTATTAATCTGGGACCAAATTGAGAAGAAGCAAGTGTTAATGCGACTAATGTAACCGAAAAAACTGTTCCTGCAACACCAATCATTGCACCTGAAATAGTTGCTAGAATACTTCTAGCAGAATCAGAGCTATTTACTAAAAAAAAGCGAATCCAACCTTCTTGCGGAATGTTCACTGTATTGTCTAATGAAACCAAACTAATTGATAGTAGGACGGCTAAGCCAATAATTATCGTAGGAACAAACCAAAATGTGGCAAGTAGTTCTTTCCAAAAGAAGATGATTTTTTTCATTTTTACAATAGAATTTTCAACTGAGTTGTTTTCATCTACACTATTTGCATATAGTTTTGTAGATAGTTGAGTAATTAATTTATTTCTATACCATTGATTTATTACAGTACGTTGCTTTTTCAAAATCTCTGATATTAATTGAAATAATCGGCACATCAGGAAACATTAATTTCAGCTCAGTAATAATTCGCTCTGATAGGTCTTTTTTTTTGAGTAGTTGTTCTCCCTTCCATAATATTTGCGAAAATGTGAATGAAGTCATCTTCAGTGTTACCAATATTATAATATTTAAAGAGGTTGATTCTTACTTTAATATCTCCTTTATCAAACAAGTTTGTCGATTCTGCCGTGTCATATACTTTTTGAATAATCTCTTTTGGAGACTTTATATTTATAATATTTTCAGAACAATCAATTACAAAATGTGGCATAAGTTACTTCTAGATTAAATTAATTTTGACATGTATAAAGATAAATGAAAAAGCTTTCTTAAATTATAAAAATTAGTAGGCCTGTTTATCAATTGATTTTGTAATTGAAGATTCTATTTCTCCAGTATGTTTAGTAGTCTTTGTTTCAATTAACATAATTATGCAATCTTCTAATGACGAAACCCTATGATTAATTCCTTTTGGAACTACGAACAAATCTCCTGTTTCCATAGAGAAGCTTGGCTCATTTTCTATTTCCATTAAAAGGCTACCTTCAATAATATAAAATAGCTCGTCTTCATTTTCGTGATTGTGCCAAGGTACTTCCTGACCTTTAATTTTTGCGATTTTTACATATTGATCATTAACTTCGGATATTATTTTTGGGGAAAAGTAATTTTTTACTTTTTTAGATTCTTGTTTAAGATTCATTTTTCTCATTTTTATGATTGCTGATAATCTGATTATATGTAATTAGCTTACTTTAAATAATTACTAAATTAAACAAATAAAGCACAGCTGTAGCGGAGGCTAAGATTGGGTGATTTTCCAAGTTGCTTTTCAGTCAGTTGATATTTTTCCTTTACGACTATCTTTGCGAAGATATGTAACGGATAAGTTAGTAACTTTATTAAACTCATTATCCAGGGTATTAAAGTCTCTTTGTTTTTATTGAATATTTCTTTGTGATCTCTGAGATTATTAATTCTATAAATTAAAACTTCATTTTCTAACTCAATCGAGCTTTCATCCCTCTTTTTATTGAATGCGCTAATATTAAAACGATTCAAGTTAAGCTGAAGTTTAAGTGTGCTATAAGTTTGTATTGAATTAATAAAACATAAATTATGTCATTACTAACCATTATATTAAGTATTCTTTTACCTCCGTTAGCAGTATTTTTAAAACGTGGGCTAGGAACTGAATTTTTAATAAGTCTTCTTCTAACACTTGTAGGCTGGTTACCAGGCGTTATTTATGCATTTTATGTAAATAGTAATTAATTATGGAAAATATATTAGTAGCAGGTGCAAACGGTACCACAGGAAAAAAAATAGTACAACTTTTAAAATCATCACAATATTTTAATCCAATTGCCATGGTAAGAAAGCCTGAGCAAGTCGAGCAATTTAAATCTGAAAATGTTAGTACAGTTTTAGGTGATTTAACAGAAGATATTACACATACGGTAGAAAATATAGATAAAGTTATTTTTGCAGCTGGTTCTGGAGGTAAAAATGTTGTAGAGGTAGATCAAGAAGGTGCGAAACGTTTAATTGCAATTTCTAAAATGGCAAACGTTAATAAATTTGTAATGTTAAGCTCAATGGGAGCTGATAATCCAGAAGAAGCTGAAGATTTACAAGATTATTTAAAGGCTAAGCAGAATGCCGATGAGCATCTTGTGAATAGTGGTTTGAACTATGTAATCGTTAGACCAGGGACTCTAAATAATTCAGAAGGAAAGGGAAAAATAGAGTTAAAACAAAAATTAAATAAAAGAGGGGATATAAGTAGAGCAGATGTTGCTCAAACTTTAGTTCGAGCTTTGAATGACGACGCCCCAAATAATGAAATATTCGAAATTTTAGAAGGTGAAACTTTGATAAGCGAAGCGATGAATCAGTTAGATACTCAAATAAGTTAGGCATTTACCTTTGTTACAAACCAAAGAATTATTTTAAAGTAAAATATTATCGATAAATAGTTTTGCTGAAAACATATTGGTTTCGAACGTCAAGTGAAGAGAAAAAGCGTGTTAAGAAAAAGATGAGAAGGTTATATAATTTACTTTACTTAACAGAAAAAAGAGATATTTAGCGATATTTCTTTTTTTATTTTATAATTATCTGTAAGTAATTTATTATTTCTTTAAACTGTTTTGCAGTTTTTTTAGTTAGTTTTTTTAATCCATTTACCAAATAGGGCTCCAACTAAAACCGATGGTAATAATCCAATAATTGTTATCCAGAAGAATGGTTTAAATATATAATCCTCGAAAGAGTCCCCAAAAGTATCATGAGATTCCATTCATTCTTGTATAAATCCAACCCATCCAACAAGAAGTTATTATTAAAGTAAGAAATCCGTATTTCGATCCGACGATGCTAGCGTTTTTTTTTCTGAATTAAGATTTCATATCCTGCATTTTTCCCAAATATATATGCGAGTAGATAAAAAATTATAATTCCAATAATAATATTAATCCAATAACTCCATTCAACCATCCACTGAAAACTTCCATCAGCAAGAACCGTTATGAACAGAAGCATAATTAATATTCCGATTGTAGCAGACTGAATTGCTCTTTTAGTTCCGATATTTTTGGCTATTTCAGGAGTCATTTGGTATTTTAGAGAATGTTGCAGAAGTTAGTTGTATAGTTTCTAATGTAAATCGGTAACTAAATTAGCAAATATGAACTGAATGGGAGGTTTGTTAGAATTTTCATGAATAAGTTAGAGCTAATCATTACATGTACTGGTTGTTATACTTTAGTATTTATTTTTTTATTTTCTAAACCGTGTGAGTAGTAACTTCAACCATAGTTGCGAAAGTTCAAAGTTCGAGTGTTATTCTAAGTGTCGGCTTTCGCAATTAATTCTGTTAATTTTTAGTTCTCTGTAAAGGATGTGGAGAAAACAAAAAAGCAACAGACTAACGCAACCCAAAGAATTATAAAATTTGGCTACTTAGTTTTGTGTTTATTATTTAAATAAAACAATCTGTATTAATCATTGCCACTATTCTAGTTGTTAATCTCCGAATTCTACTTGGTCAAACTTCCCTAAATTTTTATTATATATATAAACAACACCTTTGCTATAATCATCATACCCATCATCATTTGTACCCCAAGTCCACAAAGAATCATTTCTTGAAATTGGTTCCCCATGATGTCCTTCTTCGCTTTGTGGAGGGTAGTGAACTAAGCATAACCCTTTTTCAGTTTTTATTTTAATAGTGTTAATTACTTTTGATTTTTTAAAAAATACCACAAAATAGTTTTCGTAATCGCTCCACAATGTTCCGTGTTTTTCCTTTTCATCTAAACCCCAAAAAACAAAGTCTAAATAGCCATTACCGTCAAAATCTCCGACAGTACACTGAACAGGGTTTTCTTTGAGTCTATTTTGAGTAATTCCTATTTCTAATAACTCTTTTTCATATTCAGGAAGTTTTCCGGAACAGTAAGTTGCTCCAGTTACGTCGGTAATTCTGTTAACAATTCGTTTTTTTTCATATTTAAGTGATGATAAGTTTAAGATGTTTGTGTCTAAATCATTTTGTTGTGCGTTCATAGCAAAACAATAACTGAGTACAAGAAAGGTGAACGGTATTATTCTTTTCATTTTTTCTCTTTTATATATCACGTATTTATATATGATTTCGTTTTGTTGATTCAGTAACTGATTTAGAAAGAAGCTTGCGTTATTTTTCTATATATCATCAAAGTATTGAAACCTATTCTTTAATAAATTTTACGCTTCTATTGCTAACTTTCAATAAGTATAATCCTTGAGATAATTTTTCAATATTTATAATATTAGTCTCATTTTCAATTTTTCCTTCCATAACAACTTTACCTATTAAATTATAAATCTGAAATTGATTTTTAGATAGAATATTATTGGTTAAATCAATATTCAAAATAGTATTTGCTGGATTTGGATAGACAGAGATTTGCTTTTTATCAAATTCTTCTAAAGATAACGTGCTTCTATTATATCTTGCTAATGCAACATCATTGTCTGTATACCCAACCAAAACTATTTTATCATCAGTTTGTACTTTTAAATCATAAGATCCAGAATTGGTACCAAAGTTAGTAGTAACAAATCCTGAATTCCCAAAAGAAGTATCAACTGTATTATCATCACCACTATTAACTTTTGATAAAAAGAATGAAGAAGAATTTGTATCGGTATTTAAAGTCAAACCTCCAATGAAAATATTACCAGAACTATCTAATCCCATTCCAAAACCAGAATCTAAAGAACTTGTCGATAATTGAATCCAATCATCGATACTATTTCCACTAATACCATTGGCTGGCGTATCTGCAATGTAAGTTCTGTAATCAGTCGTTGACCACTCAGTATAGCCTGAGACTATAAATGAATCGTCCGGATACATATGAATGGAAAAGGTTCTGTCCCAACCAGTAGTATAAACATCAAAATCATAGCCGTCTTCTGAGAATGTAGTATCTGGTGTTCCATCGATATTTATTCTACACTGATAATGATCACTCCTTGGGAAAGATGATGCCAAGTTATTCACCCAACCTACGGCCGTTATTCTTCCATTTGTTTTTATAGCTAGGTCTTCAATGATGAGTTCTATAACTTCAGCATTGCTTCCAATGACTGGTTCAAGAGAAGATATCATTCCTGAACCATTAAATGAAGTATCTAATGCACCATTTGGAGTATATCTTACCAAAATACCATTTGATTTGTTTGTGTCTTCATAAGAAGTTCCTCCTACAACTATATTTCCAGTAACTTGGTGAATTTTAACTACATTATAAGTATCGGATTCGAAGACATCAGTAATCGCAAATCCAGAGGAAGCAAAACTAGTATCTAAAGAACCGTCAGTATTTAATCTTATAACGGCACCATTTCTATCACTTCCATTGTCAGAAAAACCAGCTAGAACTAGCTTTCCATCTAATTGAATATCAATTGAGTTGGCTCTATCATCACTACCTGTTTGTAAGTCAAATGTTGCCACACCTCCAACTCCAAAAGAAGTATCTAATGATCCGTCTGTATTGTATCTAATACATAAAAAATCATATCCAAAAACACTACTGAAAGTATACCCAGCAATAACAATTTTTCCATCTGTTTGAATAACAACTCCTTTTGCTACATCTTCACCACTATTGACAGATGTGATTACTTTTCCTCCATTACCAAAACTTTGATCTAAACTTCCTTCTTGAGAAAAAAGATTTAAACAGATTAAAAAGACACCGAATTGTAATAATTTTTTCATAAAATAATTTTTTATAATGTTCACTTTTAAGTATTCTGATATTTCTTGTAAATGTATTTAATTTTTTTCCAATATTTAAAGGAAGAACGGTTTTGTATAATGACTCACAATGTGTTTGTATAAGGTTAGTCGCACGGTTTAACTATCTAGATTAGCAAATGCAAACGAAATAGAAAATTCGCAAGGAATTTCGTAAGTAGGGAAAAACTAACCATTAATTTTATATAATGTTGGCAGTAGTTTTATGCAGTTTCTAATTACAATTTAATCATATAATAATTCTGTATCTATTTTAATTCCTCTATTGCGTTCTAATATTATTAGAAATTTTTGTAATTCTTCCTTATTTAGTATTGGAATGTTATAATTTTTACTTTCGTAATGGACTGTATCTCCAGTATTATCATAACTACCGTCTGAAATATATTTTTTACTAATATAATAACCCAAACAAAGTATTTTATTTATTTTTTTTAAATACATATATGTTTTTACGTATTCTGTATTTTTATTTTCAATATTGATATATTCATCATTAATTGTAAATCCAAAACTATTTAGGGTGATAGTAGGCGTTGTATTATTCACATGTTCATTTTTCACTTTTAAAAAATATTCATTTTCATATATAAGTATTCCAACAAAAGAAATTAGTAACGGCCATATACCGTATCCTAGAAAAAAGATAGTTGACTTGAAATTAATATATAACATTATAGGTAACCCCGATAATACAAAAAGCATTAGATAAGTAAACAGAATATTTTTAATTCTTTTCTTTAGATATATTTTATATTCTAATTCTTTAAAATGTTTCCAATACAGACTATCATATTTCCAAATTATAAATGGGTTGTAATTTTTTGGTGCTTTTCGATGTTCTTCTTTTTTTATAATAAGCTTAAATAAATACACACAAATTATTGTAATTAGGATAATGGATGGTATTAGAATTAAAGTGTCATCGTGTTTTCTTCCTTTAGAAATTATATCATATAATCCTCCAGATATAACCAATCCAAAAATCAGAGAAAAAATTAAAAGAATAATATGAGTATATTTTTTTAACATAGAATTATTGAATCAAGAGCTAATTACCTAAACTACTGCCAACAGTGAATATTAGAAACGTAGGGCAGTAGATCTGCATTTGATTTCGATTTGATACTAAGTCAAATATAAATATTTTATATTTTCAGCGGTAAATGCCAAATTTTATAGTTGACGACTTAATAAATAACCACAGATTTTTAGATTTAACAAAAAAGCCTTGTGTGATTTATAAAGCTTAAGTTAACATTTAGTTGTGACACATTTGAGTGAGACCATTTTTTTGTTATTCAGCTTTTCAATTCCGCAAACTTGCTCAAATTCCACTTGAGTGATAATTCCGTTTTATTCAGTCAATTTATTATAATACGGGGTTATCAATTCCTCTAATTTTTTCCGTTGTGATTTTGTCAAAGAATGTCCTTTTGGTGGATACGTTTTGGTTGGTCTAATAGCCAATTCAATTAGTAGCTTTTTTATTATTTCGTTTCGGTCAATTCCGCGTGACAATATTTTGAACGTTGTATTATT
>JAHDDQ010000046.1 GCA_020629275.1 Tenacibaculum sp.
GAATCATATCCTTGTGGATGCAATACATTAAATCCTTTATGACGTTTATAGCGTGCATAAATATCACTAGCAATATATCCTAATGGATGACCAACATGTAAACCTGCACCAGATGGGTAAGGAAACATATCTAACACATAATATTTAGGTTTTTCACTGGTATTACTTGCTTTAAAAGTTTGGTTTTTTGCCCAATACTCTTGCCACTTTTTCTCTATATCTTGGTGATTGTACTGCATTCTTTTGTTTTTATTCTGGTCATTTGAAAGAACAAAACAACAAAGTAATCAGCTTCTTAACTATGTTATTTTATTCACAATGACGTGATTTAAAGCGGCAAATTTACGGTTATTGTTTGGAAGATTAAAGCAAATAAAAACTATTAATTATGGCTTATTTATAATAAAAAAAAGAGGATTAAAATCAACAATGATTCAATCCTCTTTTAAAATTAATCCCCATTAATTTAATCTAAACAGTCTTTGTAATTTGAATCTTTTTTATAGAGTGTTGAATTTAATACTCCTTTTTCGTAAAACTCTACGATATTGTTATTACATAAAAATTTTACTTCAAATGTTTTTATGTTTCCAAAGTTATAGTCGATAGTTAAAAGATTTCCTGTTATTGTATATTCTTTTGTACCAGGAATTGCTTCTCCAAAAACGCCATCTTTTCCATAGTGTGTATATTCTTTTCCTTCTTTGAATGTATGCATTACATTCGTCTCAAACCCTTTTAAAAGCCATTCTCCTTGTTGTAACAATTCTATTTTACTTTCAATTGATAATTCTTGAGGTAGTTCTTCTTTATTTTCTTGGCAACTTGTAAATATTAGAATACTTACTAAACCTAAATACACTAATGCTTTGTTAATTGTAATTCTCATAATTATTGATTTTAAAGTTAGAAACCTTGTTGCTACAAATTAACTGAATTACAATAGATTAAACTTCCAAAAGATTGTTCAAAAGGAAAATTTAGTATTGAAAAGGAAAAAAAAGGTTTAAAGAAGATTTAACGATTATGCATTTAACCACTGCTTAAACTCGGCTGCTTTATTTTTACTTATTATTATTTCTTCTGGGGTTTCCGAGTGTACAACTATTTTCAATTGGCTATTGCCATATTTTATAATTTTGTCAATAGCAGCAATACTAATAATAAATTGTCTGTTGGCTCTAAAGAATAAAGTATTATCGAAATTCGCATAAGTCTCATCTAAGCTTGAATTAGATATTGATTTTTTTCCATCGAAACATACAACATAAGTAACTGTATTTTCTGTGTAAACATATGCAATGTCTTTGATTAAAGTTGGAACTAATTCGTTCCTTATATAGGTAAGAATTCTTTTCCTACCTTTTTCCAAAGGTTCTTCTGTTTTTGGTTCTTCTGCTAACTTTACAACCTTCTCTTTATACGATACTAAATCGGTATTAAGCTTAGATAAATTCATGATTTCAGAAGTCAAATCAGAATTTCTTACCTCAAGTTGTTTTTCATATCGACTACCAATAATTCTTACTGCGAACGAAGAGAGTACAATAACTAAAACACCCATAATTAAAAAGATAGTATAGAAATTATACTTTAATTTTTTCATTTGCTTGTCTATTCCTCTAACATTAACATTGGCGGCTACGATTAAATCAGAATTTTTAGTGGGTGCAATATGAATTACTTCAGAAATAGATTCCTTGGTATTTCTAGTTGTCTCTATTAAGACTTCATATAAATCGTCAGAAATATTTTTCCCTTCTAATGAAGAAAGTAAATCGGGGTTTGAATTTATGGCTTGACCTACATTTGTAATATTTGGGTCACAAATTTTCTTACCAGACCAATTAAACACACTTATAAACCAAGTATCTGAGTTTGTTTTTTCTATGGTACTTTGGAGGTTGGTTATAATGTTTTGTTTTTCAATATCATTTGCTAATTGAAAATCTAACATTTTAGCAATTTCATTTGCTTCTCGTTTACTCGATTCAACTTGAATTTCTATAAGTTGGTTTGCGCTCGCTTTTATAAAGTATTGAGCAGCAATAAGTGCAATAACTAAAAAAACAAAAGTTATTGCTATTATCGTAAACAAGTATAATCTATCTTTTCTCACTAGATTTCAAAAATCGAAATATAACATTATTAATTGAGTATTCTATTTTCCGTTTCAAGGCAAATTTTTCCTTTTCACTAGAAATACTTCTACTTTCTTTAAATATTTTCTTTTCTTTGGAACGGTATTATGCTACACGAAATGATTATAAAAAAACATCTTTTTTACCTAATTAGTATTGGTTTTTTTATTTGTTTGTGTGGATTGCTATTTGGGAACTATGGCTTTAACGCTAAACCAAGAATTATTGTTGAAACCGATATATTGACTACTGCTTTTATTAATGATGAAGAAAAAGCCAATACAATGTATACAAATCAATTGATTTTAGTTTCTGGTATTGTAGAGGAAATCAACTATTTAAACCAAAAAAATACTATAATTTTACATAGTAATAATACTGCTAGAGTTATTTGTGAATTAAGCGATAATCAATCTCATAAACTAGCAACGCTACATAAAAATCAAAAAATACGTATTAAAGGTATTTGTAAAGGCTTTTTAAAAGATGTTATACTTTTAAATTGTAACCTAGAAACCATAAAAACTAATGAATAAACTATTTTTTTCTCTTTTGCTTTTTACTGTTTTTAGTGCACAAGTTAGTGGTCAGGAACAGTTTATTTCTCGACAAGGTCAGATCTCATTTTTTTCTTACACTTCTGTAGAAAATATAGAAGCTAAGAATAATCAGGTGTTGAGTATTTTAGATCTTGAAAAAGGAGAGCTTGCAGTTAGTATGTTAATGAGAGCGTTTACATTTAAAAAAGATTTAATGTACGAGCATTTTAATGAAAGTTATATTGAATCAGATATTTACCCAAAAGCAAGTTTTGAAGGTAAATTAATAGATTTCGATACTTCTTCTGTAAGTCCTCAAACAAAGATAATTCGAGGTACAATCACTATTCATGGTATTTCGAAAGAAGTCGATATTAAGACTACAATTAAAAAGATAGATAAAGGGTATGTAATTGATGGTGATTTTAACCTTGTTGTAGATGATTTTAATATAAAAATACCTCCTATTCTATCAAAAAATATTGCCAATGTAGTTTCTTTAAAAATTAAATTTCAATATAGTCCATATGTACAATCCAATGACTAAGTTTTTATTTACATTTTGTTTTTTCGTTGCATTACATTCAGTACATCCACAGGATATTCTAGCTAAGCTAGAAAAAGAATATCCAAACAAACCGGTGTATGAACTTGCTACGTTTAAAACAACAAGAATAGGTTTAGGGCATTCTGTTGAAGTTCGTAAAAAAGGAGCTTTAGAAATTTCTGCTTTTAATAGATTTTGGAATACTGAGAATAGTACCAAACAGCGTTTTTTAGCCGATAAACTCAGTACTCGTTTCGGATTAAATTATGCAATAACCGATCTTTTAACAATTGGTGCAGGTTATACTTCTTTTGATGAAATAACAGACGGTTTTTTAAAATACAAAATATTACGTCAACAAAAAGATGCTAAAAAGGCACCAGTAAGCATTACATTACTTCAAGGAGTTTCTCATCGTACTAAAGCTGATATTGAAAATCCTTTATATGCAGAAGACAATATCATAAATTCAAATGTGTACAGTTTTGTAAGTCAGGTATTGATTGCTAGAAAATTTAGCAGAAAGTTTTCAGCTCAAATTACACCAACCTATATACATCGTACTGATAATTTTTTAACCGATCAATCTAACAATCAATTTGCTATTGGATTAGGTGCGCGTTATAAACTTGGAGGTCATGTATCTTTAGTTTCTGAATATTATTATGTAGCTAACCCAGCTTCGGGTGTTACTACATTTGATCCTTTCTTAATTGGCGTAAATTGGGAATTAAGCCACCTTCTATTACAGTTTCACATGACAAATACCAGACATTTTGCTGAAGATGCATTTATAACTCAAAATAGAAATAATTTTAATTTTCACGATGGTAATTTCCATTTTGGTTTCAATGCTATTTTTGTATTACACTCCAAAAAGAATAAACTATAAAAATAAAAAAAGACTGATGAAATCGAAATCATCAGTCTTTTTTATTATATAATTATTTGTTTGATTCTTCTATCCTTTCACTGGTACAGAAGCTACAACGTCTCCCCAACCTAAATACATAGTAGCGGCGTTATCTTTACCATCAAAAGCAATAGAAAAAGCGTCTATTGATTTTTTAGCTTTCATAACTTTAGCTTTAACTCGAACAACATCTTCACTTTCATTATAAAAATAAGCTCCCCATACATTTTTAGCTGTACTTAAAATCACTGTCCATTCTGTGTCTCCTGGAATTGTGAAAAGCGTATATGTACCTGCTTTCACTTTTTTTCCTCCAAACATAGCATCCTTGTAAAATGTAATTTCTGGAGCTTCATTCGCTCCTGTACGCCATACTTTTCCGCTTGGTGCTAATTTAGAAACTGATCTTCCTTTTAATTGTGGACGACTGTATACTACTTTAACTAACTTATCTGAAACTCTATAGCTACTTGGATATGCAGCTGCATCCATTGGGCTTTTATCTAAATCTGCAAAGCTTTGTGCAAATGCTTCAGATGAAAATACTAATGCAAAAGCAAAAATTACAACTGATAAAATTGATTTTTTCATGATTAATTGTTTTTTAAATTATTCTAATTACTTGGTCTTCAAAAATAACTATCCTTACTGTAGAAATAGTAATTTTAATATTCATTTAACTTTAAGAACTAATTTTCTTCTTTTTTATTGCTGCTATTTTCTCATATAAAACAATAATAATCAAACTCATACCAAACATTGGTAATATTAACCCTATTAAAATTAATATTATTAATAAACCTGAATTTAATTTAAAATTAACATTAGTTTTAGGTATTCCATAACTCTTTTTTGGTTTTCTTAAAGCATATGAAAAAATAGCTGCAATACTAGTTAACATAAGCCCTAAAGCTATTCCAAACATTAACCACCAATTCCAAGGTCCAAATTCTCCTTGGTGAAACGCCATTACCCATATTCTTCCTCTCATTAAAAATCCAACATCACTCCAAGTATGAGATTTTATTAGTACTCCTGAATATAAATCAAAATGTAACATTTTTTTGCTTCTCAAAATTTACCGTTTTATTACTTACGCTAAATGTACTTGTGCTATTTTTAGGTAGCCCTATGGTTACTACACCTTCTAGTTTTTCTTTTTTAGCTATTGTTACCATATCATCTAATAATAACATTTTACCTTGTTCTATCGAAGTAAGTCCTCTTCCGCTCCATGTTTTTGAATATCCAGTATTTGTAATCTTTTGAACCCATTTAAAGTTTCCTCCAAAGATATCCGTCCATGGTAATCCTCCTGCTAATGTTAATAGTAGTAACCCTGATAACCAAAAACCAACAACAGCATGCAGATCTCTGAATAAAATTCTCTTTCCTTCTTTTAATCTAATAGTACAAACACCTTTTATTCCTTTATGAAACGGAAACCAGATATATAAGCCTGTAAGTATTAATACAATCATCCAACTTGCTACTAATTCTACAAGTTTTGTTCCTATTTTACCTCCCAAAAGTTCTCCATGCAATTTTCGAACAGTATACATCCAAGTATCCTTAGCTTTGAAAGTTCCGGATAGTTTTCCATTAAAAGGATTTACATAAACCGATTGTTTACCTCCAAATCTTCCTGAAATAAATTCAGTGCTCCGTTTCTCATTATCGATCACCACAGAGTTCAACTTTCTTTTAGAATACTGTTTAGCTAAATCCCATTGTTCTTGGTAGGTTAATTTTTCTGAGTCATCTTGATTTTTTATCGTTTGTATATTATTAATAACAGGACGTTCTACCTCTGCTTTAAACAAATAAATAGCCCCTGTAATTGATAACATGAGTACAAATGGCAACGATATAATTCCTGCTATAAAATGCCACTTCCATAGCCACTGATTTAGTTTTCTGCTTTTCATAAAAAATTGTAAAAAAATAAAGCTGTCTAAAAAAGTCGTTATTCCAATCATGTGAAAAGAATCTTTTAACGTAAGTTTTTACACAAAAGTTACTTCAACATTAAAATGCTTCGTAATAACGTTTACAAAGTTATTTTTCAGACAGCCTTATAGTTCAATTAAAAATTATATTTAACTCCAAAATGAAAAGCTCTTGGATTGCCTATACTATAACTATTTTCTTTTCTGAACGTATTATAGCTCGCTCTTACTGCATAGAGTTCATCAAAAATATTTAACGCTTGTCCCCAAACTTCTAAATCACTAAACTCATAGTTTACTCTGAAATTAAATACGTGATGACCTTTGTAGGTTGTTGTTCCAAAAGTTTGATTTCCTAAGCTATCTTCTAATACAAGTGCTTGTCCTTCAAAACTTGTATTGTACTTACCTATTTGCTCATGCTCTAAGGTTAATAACAACCCTTCTGTTGGTTTGTAATTAATGGACGCCATTGCTATATAATTTGGAGCCGTTCGCATATCTGTATTTGAATAATCTACTCCGTTATCAAAAAAAGAAATGTATTTATGTGTCGCATAACTACCACTGTAAGAAATCGATACATTATCAAAAACACTAAACTTAGCACCAATCTCAATACCTTGCGACCTTGTTTCTCCTGCGTTTAACTGTTGAAAATCTCCTGCATCGTCTCTAAATGAGATTAATCTATCTTGTCCATTAAATCGGTAAGCAGCTACATCAACTTTTAGTAAAGATGGAATTGTAAAATACGTTCCTAACTCATAATTATCGAATTTTGCTGGGTTCAAATTGAAAACTGTAGCACCAGATGCATTATTCTTACTATTTCTAAACAATGTAGACGTTTGTGGCGGCGTAAATCCTTTTGCATAATTTCCGTAGAATCCTAATTCTTCTGTTGCATTATAATTAAAGCCAACTTTAGGAGCGAAACTGTTATAGGTAACTTTTGTGTCTTGTACTCCAGAAATGGCATCAATTAAATTATCGTAGTCGTATTCGAAACCGTCGTAACGCATTGCCGCCGTTAGCTTCAATTTTTCTAAAGGAGAGATTTCAAATTGAAAGTATCCTGCATAATTCAAAATATCTGCATTATAATTCAAAATATAGTCTCCTGAATTTACTGTATATCCAATATTTTTTCGTGTTGCTATATCTACATCAACCGTTATGCGCTCTGCAACATAATCTTGAGGAGAAAAGTCAACTGTAGTTCCAACTATTAAAGAAGCATCTGCAAAATTAAAATTTATTTTATGCTGAATTAACCCAGCGTAACTTCTAAATTTATTGGAATTAATCTCTCCACTTCCAGTTCCTGTTAATTGCCCCATATTTCGGTTCTGGCGTACTCTGTATGAAGGAATTTGATTCATTTCATTGTTTCTGTACATAAAATTAAATGACGTTTTATTGTCATCATTCCATTCTTTCTCTAGTGTTGAACGGAAACGTAACGCTTTAGCTTCTCGTTCTGTAAATGTTTGATCACTTTTATAATTTCCATTTTTATAATTTTCTTCAGATATAGATCCAGTCATATCCGACCTGTAATCTATAAAGGTTACACTATTGGTCCAGCGTAAGGTTTCTGAAAAATCATTTACATTTTTAAATGTAATTGCAAATTTCTCATAATTAGAATGCTCTACCGGTCCATTTTTTCTTTGAATATAATGTCCACCAACATAGAAACCATATTGTTCATTTGCAGTAGTAGAAGCTTCTGCCTCAAATCGTGAAATTCCGAGATCATTGATTTGAAAACCAAGATTTCCTCCAAAACCTTTTCTTGGGTTTTTTGTAATAAAATTAAAACTACCTCCTATTGCTTCGCTTCCATAAATACTAGATGCTGGTCCTTTAAGTACTTCTATCTTTTTAAAGGTTGTGTTGTTCATTTCTAATAGCGCATTATGATTGAATACTGCTACTGGGCGAATCGGTAACCCATCTTCAATATATAGAAATAATGATTTTGTAGATATTGGTGAACGCACAGCCATAAAGTGCTGCTCATTACTTGCTGCTTTAGAAGAACTCATAAATACCCCTGGTATTTGATTTACCAACTGTTCTATACCAAAAGCCTTGGTTTCTTTAATTCCATTAGCTGTTAATACTCCTATAGAAGCTGGTACTTCTTTTCGTTCTTGTGTTTCTCTACTTGCTGAAACGATTACCTCTTCTAGGTTTTCCACCTTTTCTTTGAGTAGAATAGTATTTAGTTTATTATGTAATGTAACTGTTAATGTTTGATATCCAACTCCTGAAATTATTACATTTCTTTCGTTCAGTTTTATAGAAAAATAACCGTCAAAATCGGTCGTTGTTCCTTTACTTCTGTTCTCTGATGCTATTATCGTAGCACCAACAATTGGATTTTTATTTGTATCTATTATTTTACCCTTATATATAGTTTGCGAGAAAACTTTAGCATAAGGCAATACTAACCCTAGTAATAGGGTTGCTATTATTTTTTTCATGGTGTTTCTTGTTAATCGTAGTCGATTTTAAAACTTGTTGAGAACAATGAGTGATAAACTCACTGATGTATTTAAAATCTTATTGTTTTAATTATAATGAATACTGAACTCCAAACGTTAATGTTTCTTGTTGTTTTAGTTGGATTCCATTCGGATTTTGGTAAATCGGATATGCGTATTCGAATCCAAAACGAACACCTTTTAAAGTTCCATTAGGAATTAAAATATTGAATCCTAAACCGCTATTTACATACTTACCTCCTGAGTTTTTTGTGTCAGCAGTAGTAACCATCATAGGATTTAAACTTGGGTTTACGCCATCAATACTTTCTACAACTAATCCTTCTAACCTAGCAGAAAAACTTAACCATTCTGATGTTTTATAGGCAAACCATGTGTTTAATCCATATCTGTTGCCTAATACATATGTGTCATTATTCTCACCAAAACGTAGCGTAGATTTTAATTGACTTCCCCAAGAAACTAACTCCGTTTGTCCTAAATACGTAATCGCTAAATCGCTGTCGAATGTTCCACTTCCTATTTGCATTGGGTATGGAAGTTGAATAGCATTAGGTGCAGACATTGGTGTTACGTCTTCTGCATTTATTTTACCTGTTGGAATAGATAGGTTTAGTTGCGCATGTAAAGACTGACTTTTCTTATTCAAAATTTTATATAAAACTCCAATCTTCACGTCTCCAAAACCAGCTGATGATGTAGAGAATTCCCTTGTCATACCTGTTGGTATTCGCATTTGTAAATCCATTTCATTTTCTATATACATTGCCATGGCCACCAATGTAAACCTATTAGAAATCCCATACATAACTCCTAACATGTGCATATTCATTGGCATAGTTAAAGGGGTTACCATATAACCTTTATTGTGTGCTTGCGCATTTGTTATTTCAGAAGTACCTTGAAGTAAGTTCTCCATATTCATTCGCATAAACCTATATGAAAACATAACATCTCCTTTGGAATGATAATGGTCTCCCATAACACTAATAGGTGCATGTCCGTCTGGTCTTCCAGATTTCCATAAATTATCTTCTGTTTTTTGTGCGTTTATTGTTAACGATAATAGCATAGCTATTACCATCATTTTTATAGAATGTGAATTCATTTTTAATTTTAATTTTTATCATAATTATTTTACTGTACTCGTAATTTGAGCCAGCTAATGTTTAACTATCTTATATGTAAAAATTAAATTGTTGGTGGATGAAATACCGAATGTAAATAGGTGAAGTCATAGATTTCTTTATAGTTATATCTATGTTTTATTTTGCTTTCAAAAAATGGTGTTTTGACTAAGTTTATTAAACTAACAAAACCTATAGGATATTCTTCTATTGAGATACGAAGTGAATTATAGTCTTCTTCTTGTTGTTGCTTTAGCTTTTTCATTAATTGACATTTCCCTTTACAACTCAATTCGGGCTTGTCTTTATTTATACACAATACCTTCGCTATATAATCGTAATTAATAGCATATTCTACGAAAGGAGATATAGGCCTTAACATTGCAATTAAGTATAATAAAACAAAGAAGTATGTGCTGAGTTTGTGTATCACAAAAGCTACTATTTTTCTACACACAAAATTACGTTAGTATTTTTTGTAAAGCAACTTAATAAAGTGTATTTTACTTAAAAACCTCCTCTTTAAGTATTGCTATTTCCTTAACATTATTATTGTGTTTAAATTTTATTTTTAACGTGTCTGGTGTGTGTCTTAAATTTCTATACGCGCAAAAGTCATTTTCCGATAATATCTCTTTACCGTTTAATGTAAGAACCTCTGCATTCAATGGTAATTCTAATTTGGAAGCAGCTGATTTTTCAACGATACTTTTTATGATTAGTTTACCTTCTTCTTTTTTGTATTTCATTCCAAAACCTCTTGATTTTTGTATGAAATTCTGAATCGAATCATAAGGTTCTAATATCATTTTTTTATCACTCCAACTTATTGTTGTTTTATATTTTTTGAAAAAACCTAAGCCTAATAAATTCATTCCATTACTAGATGATTTAGCCTGAAGTTTATGTACTTTATATGTTGTATTATTAAATAGTACCGTATCCAAAAGAATAATACTTTCATCATCTTTCTTTTTACTTTCTCCTCCTAACCCTTCAGACATTTTTCCATAAACTTTTCTTCTTTTTATTTGTAATGAATCTTTTAAAACATCTTTTTCTTTAACTGACATAGTGCCACTATTCCCCAAGTCTACAATAAATTTTTTTGATTTTTTTCGTCCTGAAAATTTAAGATAAGCATACGGATGTGAACTAGTTTTATTAATTCTTAAAGGAATCTCAATAACTTTTTTGGTAAATTTTAAATCTTCCAAATTCTTGCTTACTGTTATTTCTTTCTGCTCAAAATCAATTTGCCAATTCAAATGCCTCATCGTACCATTCCCTATTAATCCATAAATATGATCTGAACAATTAAATCCAAAATCAATTTCTTTGAAGTTGAGTCCTTTGAATTCAACCTCCCCTATTTGGATTTTATCTACTTTTTTTACTTTAGCCATAAAAAAATTTCCCGTTGCACCTAAACCGATACTGCTTCCGTTATTTTCCAAATCAAATTCATTAGAGTGATTTTTAAAAATAAAATTCGAAGCACCACTATCTAATATGAATGGATAAGCTTCTTTGCTTCCTTCTACATTTACATTAATAATAATATGGCCAGATGTGCTGTAATCAAATGGAATCGTTACTACGGATTTTTCTAAAATTAATTCGCCTTGTTTAAGTTTTTCTTGCTGCTTAACAATATACCACAGACCTATACCAGCTATCAATAATAAACTAACGAACACTACAACGAAGATTAATGCTATTTTTTTGATCATAAAAATTTATGGATTGTATTTATTAGTAAAGAAGAACTTGTTGATGTTACATTTTAATTTTTTATTTTAATTTATTCTAAATAAATATATATCTTTGCGTAAGTTTTATTAGCAAAAAATGATTGTATTTTACACTGAAAATAAAGTAACTAGAGTTTCGAATACTATACAACTAGAGAATAGCTGTGCGACTATGTGTGCTTCAAATTGTATAAAACCAAAAAATAAATGCTGTAATAAGTATAAGAAAAAAGGCATCAACTGTAAGCGATGCCCTTTAACTTCTGATTATAAATTTGCTTCTTAATTTAGTCGACTTTTAACAAAAAATAATTTTTTCTTCCTCTTTGTAATAGCACGTATTTGTTAGCTATTAAATCGGTAGAAGTAATTTTAAAGTCTTCCTTAACCTTTTCTTTATTTACTGATATAGAATTTTCTTTCAATGCTCTTCTAGCATCTCCATTAGATTTTAAAAATTGTGTTTTTCCAGCCAAAGCACCAATCATGTCTAAGCCTTCTTCAATATCTTGTTCTGTTACACTAGCTTGAGGTACACCATCAAAAACGTCTAGAAATGTTTGCTCATCTAAACTTTTTAAATCTTCTGCTGTTGATTTACCAAACAAAATATTTGAAGCCGCTACAGCTTTATCTAATTCTTCTTTAGAATGCACAAATATGGTTACTTCTTCCGCTAACTTCTTTTGTAAAGCGCGGGCGTGTGGAGCTTCTTTATGTTCATCTATTAATGTTCCAATCGTATTTTCATCTAAAAATGTAAAAATCTTAATATACTTTTCTGCATCTTCGTCTGATGTATTTAACCAAAATTGATAGAATTTATAAACCGATGTTTTATCAGCATCTAACCAAACATTTCCTCCTTCAGATTTTCCAAACTTAGATCCATCAGCTTTAGTAATTAAAGGACATGTCATAGCGTAAGCCTTTTCATTATCTCCTTCAGTCATTCTTCTTACCAACTCAGTTCCTGTAGTTATATTTCCCCATTGATCTGAACCTCCCATTTGTAATTTACAATCGTGGTTTTTATACAAGTGGTAAAAATCGTAACCTTGAATTAATTGATAAGTAAACTCTGTAAAACTCATTCCGCTTCCTGATTCTCCAGAAATACGCTTCTTAACAGAATCCTTTGCCATCATATAATTAACGGTAATTCGTTTACCAACATCACGAGCAAATTCTATAAATGAAAAGCTTTTCATCCAATCATAGTTATTCACTAATACTGGTGCATTTGCCTCTTTACTTTCAAAATTTAAAAAGCGAGCCAATGTTTTTTGAATTCCTGAAACATTATGTGCTAACGCTTCTTCATTCAGTAAATTTCTTTCGTCAGATTTACCAGAAGGGTCACCAATCATTCCTGTAGCACCACCAACTAAAGCATAAGGTTTATGACCTGCTTTTTCTAGGTGTACTAACAGTATAATAGGAACCAAACTACCTATATGCAAAGAATCTGATGTAGGATCAAACCCTATATAAGCGCTAGTCATTTCTTTTTGTAATTGATCCTCCGTTCCAGGCATCATATCATGGATCATTCCACGCCATTGTAACTCTTCTACTAAATTTTTAGTCATGTGTAATAGTACTTATTGATACGCAAATATAACATTTAGAAAATTTAAACTTTACAGCTTTTTAAACATAAAACGTAATTTTTGTCGTTCTTTTGTAGTGCAATAGATTAGTCCCCAAAACCAATGGTACAAATTGGGTCACACAAATAATTAACAATAATTTATGTGACCTTGACTTCCCACTATTGTCTAAAGAAATAACTCAAATATTAAATTTAAAAATGAAAAAAATGAAAAATTTATTGAAATCAGCATCTGTTTTTGCTTTCTTAGCAACCTCGTTAGCTCTTACTAGTTGTGGTAGTGAAAATAATGATTTGATTGATGGTCCAGATAGTAATACAAAGTTTAACTTAATTATAAACCCAACCAATTCTGGTAATGTAGCTGAAAGAAATTTAAATATCACAGTAACTCCAAATGTTGATCAGAAAGTTAATGTAAGCTTTACTTCAAATGAAAACATGTATCGATTATATGTTACAAAAAATGTATTTGGAAGTGACGATGGAGCAATTGCATATGAAAAACTAGAAAGTATTGGTATTGATACTAAACGTGATGGTTCTATAGATTTAGGTAGTAATCAAAAAACAAACTTTACATTTAATATTGATTTTGATTCTCCAACTGCATTAGATCAAACCGTACAATACAAATTATGGGTAACTACTGGAAGAGGTGATTTCAGAGATGTTTCAAAAAGAAATGCTATTGATGCTAACGCTTTTGGAACAATAACACTTAAAGGTGGTGTTAATGCAGACACGAATGTTCAGAGTTTAAAATCATTCTCTGCAACTTTACTAAACGCACCTTTAGCAGAAGGTACTTCAGAGTCTTTTATCTCTATTTTTAATGGTGTTAAATATAAAATTACAACTCAAGATGTAAAAGATATTAATACATATACCTTCACAGCTGCTGAAAAAGAAGAAAACGCAGAAAATGCTGCATTATGGGATTTTGGATATTTCTATGGAAATACTAAAGGAGCTTCTTTTGCTTCAGCTTCCAACTATCCAAGTGATGTTATTGATATTAATAAGATCACTGGACTTACTTCAACACAATTAAATAAGTGTTACATGGTTAAATCAAGCTTAACTACGGCTCAATTCGATGCCATCTCTGCATATGCTGAGTTAAACAGTATTAGTAAACCTAGTACTGAAAGAGTTACTGGTTTGGTAGCGAACGATGTTATCGAGTTTATTGATGCTTATGGAAATAAAGGTTTAATAAAAATCACTGAAATCAAAACAGGTTTTACAGGATCTATTAAGTTTGATGTTAAAGTTCAAGTAAACGCTGAACCTATTAAAGGATAAAATCATAGTGTCTTTTACTGATTAAAAAGGAGTTTGTTTATCAACAAACTCCTTTTTTTATGTAATAAGTTTTATCTTTGAAATATGATTTTAGTTACTGGAGGAACTGGTTTTGTTGGAGCACATTTATTGTACCATCTTACCTTAGAAAATAATACCATTACTGCTATTTACAGGTCAAAACAGAAGTTTGATGAAGTAAAAAAAATCTTTTCTTATTATACGGAAGATTATATTCCTTTATTTAATAAAATACAATGGGTTCTTGCTGATATTACTGATATCAATTCTTTAAAAACTGTCTTCTCCGTTAATTTTAAATATGTTTATCATTGTGCTGCTTTAGTTTCTTTTAATCCAAAAGATTATCATAAAATGAAACTAGTTAACATAGAAGGAACTGCAAACATCATTAATTTTTCTATTACGAATACTGTTGAAAAAGTATGCTTTGTAAGCTCCATAGCTGCAGTTGGAGAAAGTATAAATAATCAACTTATCGATGAAGAAAATGAATGGACACACAGTAACGATAAACATGGCTATGCTATCACCAAAAACGGAGCTGAAATGGAAGTTTGGAGAGGAAGTCAAGAAGGAGTTGATGTTATAATTGTAAACCCTGGAGTAATTTTAGGTAGCGGCTTTTACAAACATGCCTCAGGCAAATTATTCAGTCAGGTGTATAATGGACTAAAATTTTATACTGATGGAAGCACTGGTTTTATTGGTGTTAAAGATGTTGTTAAAAGCATGTTGTTTCTCATGAATTCAGAGGTCAAAAATCAACGTTATATCTTAGTTTCAGAAAATAAATCTTTTAAAGAAATATTTGATCAAATCGCGATTACTTTTAATAAAAAGAAACCCTCAATAAAAATTGGTAGAATAGCTACTTCCATTGTATGGAGAATAGATTGGATACTTACAAAGCTTATTGGTAAAGAACCTTTATTAACTAAGAGTTCAGCTAGAGCTGCTCATAATAAAGAAAGCTATAACACAGCTAAAATAGACGCTGTATTGGATTTTGATTTTGAAAAGATCAACACCGTTGTTAAAGAAGTTTGTACTAATTATAAAAGTTAATACCCCTTTTATTCTTCTCGCACGCTTTTAATCAGCTTTTCCTTTATTTTTTGAACTGAATCTTTATTGGGAATGACACTTTTTGTTTTTTCTATTTCACTTTTTTTAATGGAATCTTTTTTAGCCAATTCTTCTTGTAGTATCTTTCCTTTGTTTTCTAAATTATTTTTGACTTCAAGTAACATCTTATCATACTCATCAATTATAGAAGCATAATATTTATTACTACTTTTAAATCGAGTACTGTCAATTTTATATTTTTCGAAAACATAGGGCATATACGTTATGCCTTTTTTATAGAATTTATTTTTTATTTGTTTTGCAGATACTGCTATGTGCATATCTGTCAACAAAGCTATCATGGTATCCTTAGGAATTAATCCTTCCGGCTTCTCATAAATTGTGTTACCCGTACAAGAAGTGATTAAGAAAAACAAAAAGAATCTTAAGTATCTCATCTATTAAAAACTAGTCGTTCTCCCTTTATTTCTTCGTTGAAAACGCCATTATTATACATCAAATTTCCATTAACAAAAGTATGTGTTATTTTAGAAGAAAATGTAGTTCCTTCAAAAGGGGACCATCCACATTTATATAGCACATTTTCTTTAGAAACTTCCCAAGCTGCATTTGGATCTACTAAAACTAAATCTGCATAAAACCCTTCTTTTATAAAACCTCTTTTCTCTACTTGAAAGATTTTAGCTGGGTTGTGACACATTTTCTCTACTGCTTTCTCAACAGTAATTACACCTTCTTTGATTTTTTCAAAAATAGCTACTATAGCATGCTGAACTAACGGCCCTCCACTTGGAGCACTTGTATATACATTTGATTTCTCTTCTAGGGTATGCGGTGCATGATCTGTGGCAATAATATCGATTCTATCGTCTTTTAATGCTTCCCACAAGCCGTCTCTATCTTTTACTGTTTTTACAGCAGGGTTCCATTTGATGTGTGTTCCTTTTTCATCGTAATCCTTATCTGTAAACCAAAGGTGATGAACACATACTTCGGCTGTGATTTGTTTTTCTTCCAGCGGAATATCATTTCTAAATAAATGAGTTTCTTTTTCTGTAGATAAATGAAAAACATGTAATCTAGCACCAGTCTTCTTAGCCAGTTCAATCGCTTTTGAAGATGACAAATAGCATGCTTCTTCACTTCTGATGATTGGATGGTATTTTATAGGTATATCGTCTCCATATTTTTCTTTATATTCAGCAGTATTTTTTCTGATTGTAGCTTCATCCTCACAATGTACAGAAATTAACATTTTTGTTGATGAAAATATTTTTTCAAGGACTTCCTCATTATCTACCAACATATTTCCAGTAGACGAACCTAAAAATAATTTGATCCCTGCTACATTTCTAGCATCTGTTTTTAGTAATTCTTCTAAATTATCATTTGTACCACCAAACATAAACGAATAATTTGCATATGAGGTTTTACTGGCTATGTCAAATTTTTCTTCTAGTAATTCTTGAGTTGTGGCTTGTGGTACAGTATTTGGCATTTCAATAAATGAAGTAATTCCTCCTGCTATTGCTGCCTTACTTTCTGTTCCAATGTTTGCTTTATGTGTTAAACCTGGTTCTCTAAAATGAACCTGATCATCAATCATTCCTGGTATTAAATATTTACCTGATGCATCAATAGTTATATCTGCTGTTGTAGCATCTATGTTTTTACCTATTTTATAGATAAGTCCTTCCTTTAATAAAACGTCTCCTTCAACTACACTGTTTTCGTTGACGATTTTTGCATTTTTTATTAAGAATGATTGTTTCATATATTATTTTGGTAATCCTTTTAATCTCATTTTTATTACTCCGAATAGAGCTTCATAAACAATGCCTCCGCTCATTTTCGATTCTCCCAAAGTTCTATCTGTAAAAATCACAGAAACTTCTTTAATAGTAAACCCATGTTTCCATGCTTTGTATTTCATTTCTATTTGAAATGCGTAACCCACAAATTTAATTTTATCGAGCTGAATAGTTTCTAAAACTTTTCGACTCCAACACACAAAGCCTGCAGTGGTATCGTTAACTGGAATACCAGTTATAAAACGCACATATTTTGAAGCAAAATAGGACAATAAAACACGGTGCATTGGCCAATTGACAACGTTAACACCTACTGAATAACGAGATCCAACCGAAACATCACCTCCCTTATTTACGCAAGCTTCATACAAACGCACCAAATCATTCGGGTTATGTGAAAAATCCGCATCCATTTCCACAATGTAGTCGTAATCCCTATTTAAGCCCCATTTAAAACCATGTATATATGCTGTACCTAAACCATTTTTCCCTTTTCTCTTCTCTAAATGTAGTTGGTTAGGATATTGAGTTTGGAGTTTTTCTACAATTTCTGATGTTCCATCTGGAGAATTATCATCCACAACTAAAACATGAAAAGCTTTTTCTTGATTAAAAGTCGCATGAATTATAGCTTCAATGTTCTCTTTTTCGTTATATGTTGGAATTATGACAAGGGTATCGGACATGAACTCTGAATTTCATCTAAAGTGGCACAAAGATACATTAATTTATTACTAATTTTGCGTTAATTATTTCTAGTAATATCTATGGAAGTTATTGAACGCAGCTTTTTATCTCAAGATTGGATTACACTTCTTTTTTTGTTGTGCTTTGTATTAATTGGTTTAATGAAGTTGTATAAACCTCAACTTCTCCTAGGCTATACAATTGCCTTCTTTTCGCAAGGATTTATTGAAAAAAGAGCTGAGAAAAATCCTTCAATATTTACGCCTTTTCACATACTTTTATACTTGTTTAACAGCATCATTGTTAGCATTACTATAACTGTTTATTTTTCCAAGCATAGAGAACAAAATTTCTTACGCTTTATAAGCTTGTTTGCATTTGTATTTATGTTTCTTTCTACGAAGCTAATTCTTAATTACTTTTTAGCACATATTTTTGATATTGAAAAAAAGATTAGATATTTTCTGTTTACGAAATCTGGATATCAATATACTTTAAGTATTTGGTTACTTCCGATACTCGTTTTTTACCAATATTGGTACTCGAACGTAACTATGCTACTTGTTTTTATTGCTACTGATTTTTAGGGTCTTTCTAATCGTCAAGAACAACAAAAAACTCATTTTTAGTAACTTCTTCTATTTTATTTTGTACTTTTGCACCCTCGAATTAGCACCTTTGCTAATTATCTATAAAACAACAAAGATTTAAAGAGAGAGTTTTATGAAAGTGAAAACCATTCTAGTGTCGCAACCAGCACCAAAATCCGAAACTTCACCTTATTTTGATTTAGCCGAAAAACAAAAAGTAAAGGTAGATTTTCGCTCTTTTATTCATGTGGAGGGTATTCCTACTAAGGAAGTAAGAGCTCAAAAAATTGATTTAAGTAATTTCACTGCAATTATTTTAACCAGCCGTAATGCTGTTGATCATTTTTTTAGAGTCGCTCAAGAAATGCGTTTTACTGTACCAGACGATATGAAATATTTTTGTCAGTCAGAAGCCGTAGCGTATTACCTTCAAAAGTATGTTGTGTATCGTAAACGTAAAATATACGTTGGTACACGTACATTTCCTGAATTAACTAAACTAATAAAGAAACATAAAGACGAAAAATTTATGCTTCCTTCTTCAGATAAATTAAAACCTTTAATTCCTGCAGAATTAGACAAATTAGGTGTTAATTGGACACGCGCTGATCTATATAGAACAGTTGTTAGTGACCTATCTGATTTAGAAAACGTTTTTTATGACGTTTTAGTATTCTTTAGTCCGTCTGGAATTGATAGTTTATTTAAAAACTTTCCTAATTTCAAACAAAACGATACTCGAATTGCTGTTTTTGGAAACTCTACAATTAGAGCTGTAGAAGAGCGAGGCTTACGTGTAGATATTGCTGCACCTACTCCTGAAACTCCTTCTATGACTATGGCTTTAGAGAAGTACATAAAAGATGCAAATAAAAAATAATTTTTTAAAATATATACTTTTAAAAACCTCGCTTAAAGCGAGGTTTTTTGTTTTTTAAGTCTATTTTCAAGAAGAATAGTTCTATTTATAAAACCTTATATTAAACCTTTTTCATAGAAAATAGTCCTACTAATATGAAATCGAAACATATTTTACATCTATACAATAGAATTGGATTTGGTATTACTCCTAAAAATATAGAAGCTTTAAAGCTTAAAAGTAAAGTTTCTGTTATTAACACCTTATTTGAAACTTCGAAAGAAACCACTCCTCTACTCGTGGATACTTCTTTTTTAAATGGTTTTAAAAAAAATGATCTAAAAAGTAAGAAAAAACGAAAAGCGCTAATGAAAATTAGCAGAAAAAAAATAAAAGAACTTAATGTTACCTGGATAGAAAGGTTAGCAAATCCTAAAGAATTATTACGTGAGAAAATGACGTTATTTTGGGCTAATCATTTCGTTTGTAAAGACAATAATATTGTTTACTTACAACATTATAATAATACCTTAAGAGAAAATTCACTTGGCAACTTTGAATCTTTTGTGAAAACTATTTCAAAAGAAGCTGCTATGTTAAAATATTTGAACAATAAGCAAAATCTAAAAGCTAGTCCAAACGAAAATTTTGCTCGAGAACTTATGGAGTTATTTACTCTGGGGCAAGGAAACTATACTGAAAGAGATATTAAAGAAAGCGCTAGAGCCTTTACTGGTTATACTCATAGTTTTTCTGGAGATTTTAAAATCAGAAGAAAACACCATGATACAGGTAAAAAAACATTCCTTAATGAAACTGGTAACTTTAATGGAGATCATATTATAACAATCATCCTAAAACAAAGAAAATGTGCTGAATTTATCTGTAATAAGATTTACAAGTATTTTGTGAATGACATTATTAATAGTAAACATATAGAAGAAATGACATCTGTCTTTTATCCTAGTTATAATATTGAGGAATTAATGAGACATATTTTCATGTCTGAGTGGTTTTATGATGATGTTAATATTGGTACTAAAATTAAATCACCCATTGAATTATTAGTCGGTTTACAAACCGTAGTTCCGCACTCTTTATTAAAAGACAAACAACTCATACTACTTCAGAAGTTACTAGGACAAACACTTTTGAATCCTCCAAACGTAGCTGGTTGGCAAGGTGGTAAAACTTGGATAGATAGTAATACTATTGTTACCCGATTACGTCTTCCTTCTGTTTTACTAAATAATGCACAAATAGTTTACTCAGAAAAGGGTGATTTTAAAGACACTAATACTAATTTAAAAGAAAAAAAATTACAAAAGAAAGCTTTCATAAAAACCAATGTACGTTGGAGTACTTTTGAATACAACTATAAATCTTTAACCTTAGACGAATTAACATCTGCAATTATAGTGAGCCCAATTAACAACGGTACAAAAGGACTTTTAAAAAATTATACGCATCTATCAAAAAAAGATTTTTGTGTTCAATTGGTTTCGTTACCTGAATACCAACTTTGTTAAAACATTAGAAGCATGAATAGAAGAAATTTTATCAAAAGAACATCACTTGCTACTGGAGGTACATTTTTTATACCTCAATTTCTAAAGGCTCTTGAAATAAACCCATTTAGTTTTAACAACAAAAAACTAGTAATTATACAATTAAAAGGAGGTAATGATGGACTAAATACAATAGTTCCTTTCAGAAATGACATCTATTATAAGAATAGAAGTGCAATAGCTTTACAGAAAAACACCCTATTGAAACTTAACGACGAAGTTGGTTTTCACCCTAGTTTACAACCTTTGAAAAAACTTTACGACAAGGGGCTTCTCAGTATTATAAACAATGTGGGATATCCAAACCCAAATCGTTCACATTTCAGATCAACAGATATATGGCAAACAGCTAGTAATAGTAATGAATACTTACAAACAGGTTGGATTGGAAGGTACTTAGACACTACTAAATCAAAATCTTATACCGCTATTGAAGTAGATGAAAGTTTATCTTTAATGCTTAAAGGAAAAAATCAAAATGGTCTAGCAGTTACAGATGCTAAACGTTTTTACAATTCTTTAAGACAACCTTTTTTTAATAAGCTATTTCAATACTATAACGATCAGCATTTAAATGAACATAACTTAGGTTATTTATATAATACGATGATTGATGCAAAATCTTCCTCTAAATACATTCATGAAAAAACAGCAACAAAAAGCTCTAATGCTACGTATCCTAAAAACTTATTTGGGAAACAATTAAAAACGATTGCTCAGTTTATTAATTCTGGATTAGAAACAGAGGTTTACTACGCTGCATTAAGTGGTTTTGACACACATGCGGGGCAAAAAAATAGACAAGCAAAATTATTAAATGTTTATGCAGAAAGTATAGATATATTTATCAGCGATCTACAAAAGAATGATACTTTTAAAGACACGCTAATTTTAACATTTTCTGAATTTGGACGTAGAGTTCAACAAAATGGATCTAAAGGAACAGATCATGGTACCGCTAACAATGTATTCATTTTAGGAGAAAATCTTAAAAAAAGTGGTATTTATAATGGATCACCTAACCTACAAGACTTGGATGCCAATGGTGATCTAAAGTTCACAATAGACTTTAGAGAAATTTATGCTACAATACTAAATAAATGGTTACATGTAAACGACTCTGAAATTTTAAATAAAAAGTTTTCAAATTTGAATTTTATTTAAGCAAATAACGTAGCAAACGCTTCCTCTATTTTACTCACTAAAACAAGTTTAATATCATAACTTTTTAGTGTAATCTTATTGTATTTCGACGCTACAAATGTTTTATAGCCTAGTTTTTCAGCTTCTATAATACGTTGGTCTATCTTGGATATCGGACGAATTTCACCAGCCAATCCAACCTCAGCTGCAAAACAAACATTAGGATTAATAGCCATATCTTGATTAGATGATAGAATAGCAGCTACAACAGCTAAATCTATTGCTGGGTCGTCAATATGTATTCCTCCAGTAATATTTAAAAATACGTCTTTTGCCCCTAGCCTGAATCCAGCACGTTTTTCTAAAACAGCTAAAATCATATTTAGCCTTTTTAAATTGTATCCAGTTGTAGAGCGTTGTGGTGTTCCGTAAACTGCTGTACTAACTAAAGCCTGAATTTCAATCATTAATGGCCGTACTCCTTCTAATGTAGAGGCTATAGCTGTACCACTTAAATCTGTATCTTTTTTCGAAATTAAAATTTCTGATGGATTACTAACTTCTCTCAACCCCGAAGATAGCATTTCATATATTCCTAACTCAGCCGTAGAACCAAATCTATTTTTCTGAGAACGCAATATCCTATAAGTATGATTTCTGTCCCCTTCAAACTGCAATACAACATCTACCATGTGCTCGAGAATCTTAGGTCCAGCAATATGTCCTTCTTTATTGATATGACCTATTAATAAAACTGGCGTATTGGTTTCTTTCGCAAATTTAATAAGCTCTGCCGAAGTTTCTCGAATTTGCGAGATGCTACCTGGAGATGCCTCTATTGAATTTGTATGTAATGTTTGAATAGAATCAATCACTAAAACATCGGGTTGAACTTCCTCAATATTTTTGAAAATTTGTTGGGTATTTGTTTCTGTTAGCACTAAACAATTAGAATTTTCATTTTCTAAGCGTTCTGCACGCATTTTTATTTGCGATTGACTTTCTTCACCTGAAACATATAATACTTTCTGAGGGATTTGAAGTGCGATTTGCAGTAATAATGTTGATTTTCCAATGCCAGGTTCTCCTCCTAACAATACAACAGCTCCTTTTACCAGTCCACCACCTAAAACTGAATCAAGTTCGTCATTTTTTGTTTCAAATCGTTCTTCAGCATTGAACTCAATATCTTGAATTTTCTTAGGTAATGCTCTTTTTTTACTAGTATTTGTTGGTGTTTTCCAATTTCTCTTTTCTTCCTTTTCAATTACTTCTTCAACAATGGTATTCCATTCCTTACAAGTACTACACTGCCCTACCCATTGTGTATGCTGAGCGCCGCAATTTTGACAATAAAAAGTTGTCTTAGTTTTAGCCATAAAAAGAAATTTACTTTATTTATTTTTATTGAAAATTGGTAATATTAAAAAGGATAGAGCCCCAAAAATAATAATCATAGCCGTTTGTGCTGACCACATTATAGCTCCAAAAGCATTTGATGGTTCCTCAGGAACTCCAAACAACGTAAACGCCCCAGCAACAGCTACAGGGTATAATCCTACTCCTCCATTTGTTGCTGCTATACTAAACCCTCCTGCTATAAAACCTACTAAAATAGCCCCAAAAGGAACTTGTAAGCCTTCGATTGCAGGTATTGTTGCCCAAAACATCGCTACGTACATCACCCAGATAAATACGGTATGAAAAATAAAGGCCCACTTGTTTTTCATTTTAAAAATACTCGTAAGTCCTTCCACTAAACTATTGATAAAGTTTTTTATTTTTAATCCTAAGCCTGATGTGGCTTTTTTAACATATCGCCTAAAGAATAAAAACACTAAAACAAGTGCTAGAAGTCCAATACTTATTTTTACTGGATCAAAATTTTTTTGTACTAATTCTAAGATAAAATCAAATTGAATTAATAACGTTATTCCTATGATGATAAACATCATTATCAAATCAGCTAACCTTTCTGCAACTATAGTTCCGAATCCTTTTTCAAAAGGAATATTCTCATAAGTAGTCATCACCGTTGCTCTAGAAACTTCTCCCGCTCTTGGTAATGCTAAATTAACAAAGTATCCTATGAGTACTGCCAATGTGCTATTTATAAAACCTGGAGTATATCCCATTGGTTCTAATAAATATTTCCACCTATACGCTCTAGATATGTGACTTAATATTCCAAATAACAATCCCAATACTATCCACTCGTAGTTTGCGTTTTTAAAATACGCGAGTAATGTAGATGGCGATATCTTCGTAAATAAGTACCAAACTAAAAAACCTCCCAGAATGAGAGGTACGATTATTTTTATTGTTTTTTTCACTGAAATATTCAAATCTAAGCTAACAAATTGTTCTCTTCATTAGGAAAAACTAATTGAGGCTTAAATTTTTTAGCCTCTTCTAAATCCATAAAAGCATATACAATTAAGATTAAAGTATCTCCTTTTTGAACTCTTCGGGCTGCAGCGCCATTTAATGTAATTTCCCCACTCTTCCTAGGACCAGGAATAGCATAGGTCTCTAGACGTTCTCCATTATTATTATTAACAATCTGAACTCTTTCTCCTTCAATAATACCTGCAGCATCCATTAAATCTTCATCAATGGTTATGCTTCCTATATAAT
>JAHDDQ010000002.1 GCA_020629275.1 Tenacibaculum sp.
AGGTGTAGAAAAAGTGGGAATCTATGATGATTTCTTTGAATTAGGAGGGCATAGTATATTGGCTACACGTTTAGTTTCTATGATTCGTAAAGAACTAGAAAAAGAAATAGCTATTCGAGATGTATTTGAATATACTACGGTTTTTTCTTTAGGAACTCATGTGTCAGAGCAGTCTAAAGGAATTTTATTACCAGCAATTGTTGCAGAAGAACGTCCAGAACGTATTCCACTGTCATTTAGTCAAGAACGTTTATGGTTTTTAGATGAAATGCAAGGTACTTTAGGATATCATATGCCAATGATAATGCGATTAGAAGGTACTTTAAATGTTAATGTCTTAGAACAAACATTTAAAATGATTGTAGACCGTCATGAAGTATTACGAACTAATATTTTATCTGAAGAAGGTTACGGTTATCAAAGTATTATGAGTAGCAATGATTGGTCATTAACTCAAGAAACTATATCCGAGAATAGTTTAGAAGAAAATTTAGAAAAGTACTTATTAATACCATTCGAATTAGCTAAAGATTACAAACTAAGAACTTGTTTATATAATTTAGGAAATGATAAATATGTATTGGCTTGTGTCTTTCATCATATAGCAAGTGATGGATGGTCCGAAGACATTTTAATAAATGAACTTGTAACAACATATAGTATTTTAGAGTCAGGTAATGAGGTAGCACTTCCAGAATTAAATTTACAGTATGCAGATTATGCTATTTGGCAACGAAAATATTTTGATGGAGAAGTACTGGAAAATCAATTATCGTACTGGGAAGAAAAATTGAAAGGAGTAAGTACGCTTTCATTACCAACAGATTATGGTCGTCCTTCAGTTAAAAGTACAGCAGGAGATTATGTTTCTTTTGGATTAGATAAAGAATTAAGTACATCACTTAATGAATTATGTGAACAAGAAGGAGTAACACTTTTTATGTTATTATTATCAGCATTTAAAGTACTTTTATACCGTTATAGTGGACAAGAAGATATTTGTGTTGGAACTCCAATAGCTAACCGTACTCAAGCAGAGTTAGAAAGTATGATCGGTTTCTTTGTAAATACATTGGCATTACGAAGTGATTTAAGTGGAGATCCAAGTTTTAAAGACTTCTTAAATCAATTAAAAGCAACTACATTAGAAGGATACGATAATCAATTAGCACCTTTCGAAAAAGTAGTAGACCGCGTAGTTACTACTCGAGATATGAGTACAACACCATTATTTCAAGTAATGCTTATCTTACAAAATACAGGAGATAATAGTTCAACTACAGCATCAAAAGGAGACGATATTGGATCAAGTAATCTTAGCATTTCAGAATATGAGTTTGATGCTATTATTTCTATGTACGACTTATCATTAAATATATCAGAAAGCGATGAAGGGATTTCATTAGAGATGTTATATGCTACTTCTCTGTTCGATAAAATTACTGTTGAAAGAATGCTAGTTCATTTTGAAAAAATACTGAAAAGTATAATTAGTAATGTTAATCAGCCTATTGATCGATTACCAATGCTAACAGAACAAGAAGAGCATAAGTTATTAAATGTGTACACAGCAACCAAGGTCGATTATATAAACCATAAAACAGTTTTAGAGCTATTTTCAAAACAGGTTAAAAAAGCCCCAAAAGCGATAGCTATAGTTTATGAAGGAGAGGAATTAACCTATAAAGAATTAAACCAAAGATCAAATCAATTAGCTAGATACCTACAAAATAAAGGTGTACAATCAGATACCTTAGTAGGAATCTGTATGGAGCGTAGTTTAGAAATGATGGTTGGGATTTTAGGTGTACTAAAATCAGGAGGTGCTTATGTACCTATCGATCCTGCATATCCAAAAGATAGAATCGATTATATCGTTGAAGACACAAGTACTCAGCTAATATTGAGTAGTTCAGCAAGCGAAAAAGTTTTAGGCAAACAAGAAGGAATAACAACAGTACCTTTAGATGTTAGCTGGAACGAAATTGCTGGTTTCTCTTCAAGAAAATTGAACAATACTATTAGTCAGAACGACTTAGCCTACATTATCTATACCTCAGGAAGTACAGGAAAACCAAAAGGAGTAATGATTGAACATGGAAACATGTTTAACTTAGTTAGTTGGGGAATAAGAAATTTTGAAGATTCATTAAACTTAGGAATGTTGGCAAGCACTTCTATTAATTTTGATTTGTCAATTTTTGAACTCTTTGTTACGTTATCTTTAGGATCTAAAATTTATTTAGTAGACAATTTACTTTCTTTAGTAGAAGACACTGAAGCATCTGTTTCAATTATAAATACAGTACCAAGTGTGTTACTAGGGTTATTAGAAGCAGGCAGTATTCCGAAAACAGTACGAACTATAAACTTAGCAGGGGAACCTTTGTTACCAAGTTTAGTAAATCGTATTTACGAAGAGACTTCAGTAAGACAAGTATATGATTTATACGGTCCGTCCGAAGCTACAACTTACAGTACATTCACAAAACGTTCACCAAATGGTGTGCAAACTATAGGTAAACCAATAGCCAATACCAAAGCGTATATTACAGATTCTGAAATGAATTTAGTAGCAATAGGCGCTGTTGGAGAGTTATGTATAGGTGGAAAAGGAGTCGCCAGAGGGTATCTCAATAGAAAAGAGTTAACTGAAGAAAAGTTTGTAAATAGTCCATTTAGTACAGGTGATACATTATATAAAACAGGCGATTTAGTACGATGGTTATCAGATGGTACTTTAGAATATTTAGGCAGAAAAGATAATCAGGTTAAAATTCGAGGTTATCGAATAGAGTTAGGTGAAATAGAAAGTGTTTTATCACTATTACCTAAAATTAGTCAGAGCTGTGTCTTAGCTAAAGAAGATTCAATAGGTAACAAACGTTTAGTAGGTTACGTAGTTGCTGAAGGAGAGTTGGATAAGTTAGCACTTCAACAGGAATTAAAAGCTAGTTTACCAGATTACATGATTCCTAAGATTTGGGTTCAGTTGGAAGAAATGCCGTTAACAGCTAATGGTAAATTAGATAGAAAAGGATTGATAGACCCAGACAGTTCAGATTTTTCAACAGTTGAGTATGTTGCACCAAGAAACGAAGAAGAGGAGAAACTAGTGAAAATTTGGAGTGAATTACTAGGGATAGAAAAAATTGGTATATATGATGATTTCTTTGAGTTAGGAGGTCACAGTTTATTGGTTATAAAACTAGTATCTCAAATTAACGAAGCATTCGATTCTAATATTAATATTGTTAATATTTTTGAATATCCAACAGTTGTAGAACTTATAGAAAATATGACAGCGAAGGATAAGGATATTGATGTTAATTTATTGGTTGCACTGCAAGATAAAGGAAGTCAAAAACCAATATTCTTAATGCCACCAGGTGGAGGACTTTACAACTGTTACGTAGATTTAGTAAGAGCGTTAGGAGAAGATCAACCAGTATATGCATTCCAGTGTCCTGGTATTAACGGAAAACTACCAGTTTCAGAATCTATCGAAGCAATGGCTACAGACTTTATTGTAGAACTTCAAAAAGTTGATCCTAAAGGACCGTACAGATTAGGAGGTTATTCTTTTGGTGGTGTTGTAGCTTATGAAATGGCATTACAATTAAGAGCAAAAGGATTTGAAACTGAGGAATTGATCATGTTTGATAGCACCTTATTGGATACACATACCGAAGAAATCGAAAATAGAGACGAGATATTTAGAGAGTTTTTACTTGAACAAATGGAAGAGTTAGTTGCTGAAGATTTTGATTTATCAACGTTAAATCTTGAAGGAAAAACAAAAGAAGAACAATTGGATGCGGTTTGTAAGTTGGCCAAGGAATCAGATGTTCAGGTTGTTGAAGATGAAGTAAGAGGATTTTTTGATGTTTCGTTTACTAATGAAAGCTACCCATACATTATAAGAGATGAAGAAAAGCTAGATACAAACGTTACATTGTTTAAGGCGATGTACATGGAATCTGAATCAGAGGACGATAAAACTGATAAAATTCCAAATACAGAGTATGAGGAGTTTGATTATGGATGGAGTAATTACACAAATAAAGAAGTTACCATACATTTAATACCTTCGACTCACTCAGAACTTTTAGATGAAGAACATATTGAAAAAGTTTCAGATTGTATGAAAAATATAGAAGAAGCTATTTCGTAATAAAAGCATTACACAAACACTAAAAAAACAACCAAATGAAAATACCAAGAATTAATAACATAACAGAGGAAAAATTTATTGAAGAATATATTGTAGGAAATAAACCAGTTATTGTAACTGATGGCATGGAAAACTGGGATATGAGTAAGTTTACACCTGAGTATTTTAAAGAAGCTTTTGGCGATGAGAAAGTACAGGTGTACGATGACCTATTTAACTTACAAAACGTACAATCTTTAAAACAATATATTGATACCAATTTCTATAGAAAGGAAGAAGACGGTTTGTCAGATCAATATATGAGATGGTACACCAAATTGAAAGAAGTAGATTATTATTGGTCAGATCAAGTTTTTGATGCATTAAAAGGAGCTTGGAGTCATCCGTATTTTATTCCTAATACCTCTTTAGTAATTCCTAGTAATAATAATGCAGAAGAAAGAGTAGTTAATGAATTTCGTTACCCTTACAAAGGATTATTTATTTCAGGAAAAGGGTCAAGAACAAGATTACATAAAGATCCATTTACTAGTAATGCAGTTTTATGTCAGTTTTATGGAGAAAAGAAGATTTATTTATTTGACCCAAAGAAAGAATCTAGTGTAATGAAAAATGGAGAGTTTGTAGATGTTAAGAATCCTGATCATGATAAATTTCCTGACTATGCAAGCATAACACACGACTATGAAGATACATTGTCTCCAGGTGAGATCGTATTTTTTCCTTCAGGTTGGTTTCACGATGTAACTTCTGAGTCTGATAGTGTTTCTATAACATGGAATTTCGTTCACCAAACACAATTAAACACAGTTTGTAAGCATATTGCACAAAATCCAGACGATAGTCAGTTAGAGATCGCTAAATTCTTCTTAAAAGATGAAATTAAAGAAAATGCAAATGCTAGAGATATTATACTGTTCTTAAAAAAGAAATTTAAAGGAGCAAAAAGACAAAAAACACAAGTTTAAACACTTGATTTTTAACTATAAAAACCATCATTATTAATGATGGTTTTTTTATGCAATTAAGTTAAATCTTCAATATTTACTACGATAATCTTCCAAAACGTTCTTCAATTCTTTTGAAGAAATACGACGTGTTTTTAATTCCTACTGCATTCGCTATATTTTTTTGAGTTTCTGTAGGATTTTCTTCCAATAAAGTTCGAGCCTTCTGTAATCTTGCTTCCATAATAATATCTTTAGGAACCTGTCCTAAAAGACTTTTTAATTTTCTGTTTAATGTACTTTTCGACATATTAAAATGCTCAGCTATAGTATCAACACCAAAATTAGGAGTATGCATGTTTTCAGAAATAAATAGATTCAAATTATCATTGAATTTTTGAGCAAATTTATTTAAGTTTTCTTTATCCTTTTCATCTAGCTGTTCATCAAAACTCTTAATTGTGTCATAAGATTGAAAAGCCTGTTTAAGATGTAAGAGTAATTCCTCTTTAACAAACGGTTTATTTAAGTAACCATCAATTCCTAAACGAAGCATATTTAATTTACCTGCTTTATCTGTTCTTGCTGTCAGTACTATTATCGGAGATTTTATTTGTTGCTGCTTTATGTTTTCTACGAGTACTTTACCATCCATAACAGGCATCATATAATCAGTAATAATAACATCAAATGTATTGTCTTGCAAAATACGTAAGGCTTCTTCACCGTTTTCGGCTTCAGTTATATGATAATCTCCAAGAATACTAGCAATATAATTACGCATTTGTTCATGATCTTCTACAATTAAAATTTTTCTACTCGTTTTTTTAGAGTATTCATGGTACGCTGTCTTTTTAGCTTCAATTAATCTGTTAGTTTTTTCAATTTCATAAGAAGCGAAATTAGTAGTATTGTACTGTAAGAAATCATCTTTAATTTTTATACAAAAGTTAGTGGATACATTAGGAATACTTTCCACCGTAATCGAAAAATTGTGTGCCTCAATAATATTTTTTGTAAAAAATAAACCAATTCCGCTCCCTTGACTTTTAGTAATATGATTTTCAGACTGATAAAATCGATTAAAAATTTTATCTAAATCCTCCTCAGGAATACCAATGCCATTATCAATAACAGCAATTGTTAAACAATGCTGTTTAAAATCAGCCTTCAAAACTACGGTACCACCTTTAGGAGTAAACTTTAAAGCATTGTTTAATAAATTATTTATAGATTTTGAGAATAGATATCCATCAATAGAAAAAGATATATTTTGGATGTTGTTCTCGAATGTAAATTGTATGTTTTTTGTATCAAATAAGCTCTTGAAATTGGTATAATGTTTTGTCAAAAAAGTAGAGACATCTTCTTGTTTTGAATTTAATTTGAGAACCTTCTCATCAATCTTCCCCAAATCCATTATATTATTTATTAGCGAGTGTATTTGATCAGATTGTGATTTAATAATATCAATTTTATCGAGAGTAGCTTCCTTATTATCATTCAGGTTTATACCATCTGCATGTCCTTGAATTAGTGTTAAAGGAGTTCTAATTTCATGCGAAAGATTTACGAAAAAATGAGACTTAAAATCGTTGAGTTCTTTTAACTCCTTTTGTTGTTTTTCTAACAAGATTTTATCTTTTAAGGCTTTTTCTTTTTCTAATTTTAGTAATTCTTCATTTTTCTGATTAATTCTTTTAAAGTAATTAACTAATAAAAAAATGGCAATGAAAAGATTAAATTGTTGTTCTACTAAATAAGCTCCTTTATCAAATCCATATAAATTATAGTATGTGTAAGGCAACGTAAATAAAAAGAAGCTTATTAAGAATATAATTATAGGGATATAAATTTTTCTATACAAAGAAAGAGCTAAAGGAGGTATTATTAATAAAAAGTATTCACCATAATATTCAGGCCTTATAATTAAAGAAAAAATAGTAAAATTCATTAAACCTGTAGATAAGAAGATGAGCTTAGCAGTTTTAAAGTATTTTATTTTATTTAAGTATATAGTAGAAAATAGCAAAAAGATGGTGAAATATTGTAAAGTAAGTGCATAAGTATTATAAAACTTAAAGTTGTTTTTTCCAAAAAATAACACAACGAGATCTCTTATTAATCCTATGTGCAATATCAGAAAAATAAGATTTCCCCAAACTAAAGCGTATGTATTTAAAAGTCTTATTCTTTTGTTTACGTCTACATCGAGTGTATTACACACGCCACAATTAATAAGTCCATTATAAAACGTTCTAATAGCCATAGTATACTTTCAAATTTTAAAAAATCAAATATTACAAATAAATCAACTATTTGGAAGATACAATTTAAGTATGAATCAAATAGTCATTTTTTGAATCAAATGGTTGTTTAATGAAGTGAAATAACAGTTTTTGAAACATTTAAAGGTCAGATTGAACATAATTTTGTGAGGTAATTATTTAATAGAAATTAATATAATATTCATGGGAACAAAATTATTTTATGTATTGCTATTTATAACAAGTTGTGTTTTTGCTCAATTTCCTACAAACGGATTAATAGCACAGTACGGCTTTGAAAATGGTAATCTTTTAGTTGATGGGGCAAACGGACAAAATTTCACACAAACAGGAACAGCGCTTGTTGAGATTAATGACCGCTTTGGAAACCCTCCTTCTAGCGCAATAACACTAAATGGAGATTATCTTAAAAGATCTGATCTTAGTTTTGGAGATTATGTAAGCTATAGTTTTTGGATAAAAACATCTTCAAGTTCAACAACTAGAAAAGTTATTATTGATGACAGCAATAGAAATCAGACTAATGCTAGTACGTGGGTAGGAACTCGTATTTCCGAGCTGAACGGAATTGTTAGAGCTTCAATTAGATATCGATGGAGAGATAGTGCAGGAGGACTAACTTACGACGGTATTAGCGCTACTAGTACAACAGATATTTCTGATGGTAAATGGCACCATATTGTAGTATTAATTGAATCTAGAACTTTTGCAGGAAGTTCTAATTTTGGAACTAGAAGTAGTATAGAAGTTTTTATAGATAAACAAGCTGATGGGGCAGCAAATAGGCAACGTAATAGAGCTAGTTTTTCTCAAAGAATAAATGTTAACGGTGATGTAACTATTGCTAACGATAGAACTAATACATTAAGCAACGCAGAAAGATATGATGGAAGTATTGATGATATTTTAATTTATGGGAGAAAATTGAATACTACTGAAATTCAGAGTATAGCAGATGCTAATAGTTATTGCTTTACTCCAGTAAATTCTATAATATCAGTCCCATCTACAACAGAAACCACCGCCACAGTAGATGTAGCAAGTAATGGAAATGTTTATGACATAGCATATCATAAAACTTCTGAGCCTTTTAGTAATGCCATTATCGTTTCAAATATAATGAGCGGAACATCGATTTCACAAGTGAATTTATCTGGATTGGATATTTTTACAGAATACCAGCTTTATATTCGTCAACAATGTACGAATACTACAGGGTGGTCAACACCAATAAGTTTTACCACATCAAGATTGGTTGGAAAAATATATGTGAATAAAAATGCGACAGGTTTAAATAACGGAATTAATTGGACCAATGCATATACAGAGCTTTCAGATGCTTTAAATGTAGCTGAAGACAATGAAGAAATATGGATAGCAGGAGGTACTTATAATCCACATCCTACGGATAGAAGTATATATTTTACCATTTCCAAAGAGAACTTAAAATTATATGGAGGTTTTGCAGGAACTGAAACTCAAATTAGTGATCGTATGTTTGGAACAAACGAAACGATTTTATCTGGAGATTTGCAAGCTAATGATGTAAATACCACAGAGTATCTTTCTAATTATAACAATACTACGCGAAACGCAGATAATAGTTATCATATTATCAACATACAAAACACAGGTCAAAATTTATTGTTAGATGGTTTAACAATAAGTGATGCCCACAATAATTTAAGCACAACAGAGCGTGGAGGAGCAATAGTAAAGCATAAAAACGTAGCTATATTATCATTAAATAACTGTATCGTGAAAAATAATGTTAGTAGAAATGATAATGCAGGTTTAATAGCAGAATTCGAATTATATTTAGTTATAAGCGGTGCTAATGCTGGAACTATAAACGGTGGTAATGGAGAATTAAATATAAAAAATTGCGAATTTACAGGCAACATGTCTCGATGGGGATCTGGTTTATACAGTTTTGTAAGAGCAAACTCAGATATTCAAATAACAATAGCGAATACTTTATTTAATAAGAATATTGCAGGAGATTTAAATAACACATCTGCAAGAGGACTTGCAGGAAGTGCCATGTGGCTAAGGAACATAAGTGGGAACAATACGTCATCTCTAGATATAGATATTATTAATTCAACTTTCGTAAACAATAAAGATACAGGGACACAACAATCACTAAATAATTTTACACGAGCAACAGTAGCATTAAGTCAATCAACTACCAATACAACACCTTCAAATGCTGTAGTAAGTAATTGTATATTTTGGAATAATAAGTCTGCTGGGAATACGGTAGTAAGATCTATAACAGATGTCTATAAATTTCCAATGAATACGCTTCAAGTAAATAACTCTATAGATGAAGCTAACTTCAACGACGATAGTATAAGTACAAAAGTAAATACAAGTAATTCTAATCCGTTATTTGTAGATATGGTTAATGATAACTTTGCACTACAGTTTGGTTCACCAGCTATTAATACGGGAGATAATACTAAAGTTCTTCAAGGAAATGATTTAGCGAATAATCCTAGAATTTTAAATGCTACTGTTGATATGGGAGCTTTTGAGTTTTTAAGTAATTCATGGACTGGGGCAATTGATAATGATTGGTTTACGGCAGCCAATTGGAGTAAAAATGTAATCCCTTCTAATTCAGATGCTGTTTATATTCCTCAAGGGTTAACAAATTATCCAACAGCTTCAGGAGCGGTTACTGTAGGAACTGTAGATATTGCTTCTGGAGGAAGTTTAATAGCGCAAGGAAATTTTACAGGGAATGTTACGTACAACAGAAACTTACCAACTAGTAATTGGTATATGATAGCTTCACCAGTTCTAGGACAGGATATTGATGATTTTGTTACTTCTTCTTCTTTATTACAAGGAACAGGAAACAACTTAGGATTGGCAACATATACTACTTTAAATGGTACGTGGAACTATTATCAAGACGGAACTTCGAGTTCAGCAACTTTAGATACAGGTAAAGGATACTCGGTTAATAGTAATAAAGTCTCGGGCGACGTTTCTTTCACAGGAAATTTAAATACAAATGATGTAATCCTTAGCTTAACAACAACAGGAAACGGGTTTAATTTAGTTGGAAACCCATACACTTCTTATATTAACAGTACCGCAATATTATCAGGCAGTACGGCAGCTTTATCTAGTCAAACACTGTGGGTTTGGGATCAATCTGCTAATGCTGGTACAGGAGCTTATATAACCAAAGTTGCGGCAGATAATTTTCAAATTGCTCCAGCACAAGGATTTTTTGTGCAATCAAATGGATCTGTAGGAAATTTAGTAATTAATAAAACATTTCAAAATCATCAAACTACCAGTACATTTTCAAGAGGTTACATAGCAGAACGACCAGAACTACACTTAAACTTGAAAGATGGAACTAATGATTTAGAAACTAAAATTTATTTTATAGATGGAACTTCTAGAGGATTCGATAACGGATACGATGGAGTGCTATTCGGAGGCGTAACTAACGATACCGCTATTTACACCAAATTAATAACAAACGATAAAGATGGAAAATATGCTGTTCAATCGTTACCGAATAACGAATATGAAACCATGCGTATTCCTCTGGGGGTTAACGCAGCATCAGGTTCAGAAATCACTATCTCAGCAGAAACACTTCATTTACCTGAAGGAATTAACGTGTATTTGGAAGATGTGCAAAACAACTCTTTTACGCTATTGAATTCAGAAACAAGTTTTAAAGAAAATCTTACGGAAGATATAAATGGTGTAGGGCGCTTTTACATTCACACTCGTTCAGGGATTTTAGATGTTCCTTCAACTACAAAGGCAGCTATAAATATGTATATGAGTTCTACTAGAAACCTGAGAATAATTGGAGTTACTGATGTGTCAAAGTTAGAAATATATACAATACAAGGAAAACTAATGTACAAAACAGAACTCGCAAATAAAGGAGTGAATGATGTTTTATTAACAGAAGGTTTAAGCACAGGGGTTTATATAATAAAGTTAAATACAGAACAAGGAAGCTTAACTAAAAAAATCGTTTTAAAATAAAGATAAAATAAACTGGTACATCATATCATGAAAAATAATACAGAAAATATAATAAAAGAAGAAATCACAAGAAAAGAAGCCTTGAAGAAATTAGGGAATTACGGAAAATATACAGCATTAACAGCATTAGGAACCTATTTAATATTAAACCCTAAAAAAGCACAAGCAGCATCACCAGAACCTCCTGGAGGAGGGTTTTAACCTATGAAGTTTACCTGTGTTGATATGACGATATTACAGATGTATTACCACAGGTATTTTACTTATAATTAGGAAAAACAGTATTAAAATCAATTATTAATCTTAAAATTTAAAATTATGACAAGGAGTATTAAAAACCTTAAAGGAATTAAAGAATTATCAAATTCTAAATTAAAACAAATTTCAGGAGGTACATTACCTACAGAAGATTTGCAAACCTATACATGTTGGGATAACGAAGGTGATTATCAATCACAGATTGATGTATCTGGAGGAGGTACAACATGCGTGTACAACTCAGTAAAAGAAACAGTAGTTGTAGGTTCAAGAGGTTAAATAAAGTTTTGTTTAACCAAGAAAATAATGAGTATCAATTGTAATACTATGTTCACATGATCCCCTAATTTTTAAATTAATTATTAACCATAAAAATTCAAATCATGTTAAAAAACATTTTAAAACTAAACGGAATTCAGAAATTAACGATTAAACAATTAAAAGAAGCTAAAGGAAGTGGAGGAGCAGTTGGTGTTATTAGTGGTATTGAAACTGTTCCTGTTGAAGAAGAAGAGCCAACAGTATCTCAATGGAAATTTAGATGTTATTCCCCTGGAACAAGCTCTCCGTATTATAATTCAAACACAGATTTATCGAGTAGAGGATATATTTGTTATCCTGTGTAAGGATATTTAATTTATAAGTAAAAACTATAGCAAAAACACATATTTATCTTACGGGATACATATGTGTTTTTAGTTTTCTAAAACGCGATTGTTTTAATCATCAATGGCTTTATATCTATTTTGAGCATTTTGTAGCTTGTACTGGATTTGTTTTCTAAGTCTTTCAGGTTTTATAATCTCTATGGAATCTCCATAACCAAGTAACATTCGCTCTAACTCAAAATTAATTTTCACAAAAATATTAAAGATAACACCATCTTCGGTATGTTCAATTAATCGTTGAGACTTATGAAAAGGTTTAGTAATAACATAAGGTGCATGTTGTTTCTCAATCCAAAACTGTACGCGCTGTGGTCGAGAATTAGGAACGGTAGCACCAACAACATCTTTGTAAAATTTATCACCATCAATCTCATAATCGATATACGTAACTTCCAACATAGTTTCAATGGCATGCATTCTGTCAAGAGCCAACGTAATGTATTTACCTTTTACACAAGCCAATAAAAACCAACGATTGTTATACTCTTTAATTAGTTGAGGATGAATAATCATATCTGCTGCATTCCTTGCCTTAAACGACTGATAAGTAACTTTAATCACATTTTTGTGTTGAATAGCGCTGTACAAAGGATCGATAAAATGCAATCCTTTCAATTGTTCATTTTTATCTAAATGAATAATCGCTTTTTTATCTTTTTGTGAAGAATATACCGAATCTTCTAAGCGTTGTAAAACACCATCCATTTCTTTGAATAGTGAAAAATCTTTAAACTGACGCAAAACTTGAATAGCATCATTCATAATTTTCACATCATTCTCTGTTACAGGAATATTCATGATTGAATATCCGTCTTCAGCATAACGATAATATTTTCGATTATATACTTCAATAGGCGCATTATACCCCAATTTATCACTTCTCATCATCTGAATATCCAGTTGTACAGTTCGTTTACTAACATAAACATCCTTTCCTTCGTATTCATATAAAGCATCGGAACACGCTTCAATTAAATCATCTAAAGTCCATTTACGCATGGTATTTCGTAAGCATTGATCTATAGTTTTATACCGAATAAGTGCATTTTTATTAGATGCCATGTAATAATTGATTTAGTTCTCTCTGTAAATTTTCCTTAGCATTTTTTTCAAAGGAGGTAATAAATACAGCAGTCTTATAAATGTTTTTTTTATTGATAAAATGTTGTAACACCTTAATGCGACCCTTTTTGTATATAAAATCAGGGACCAATTTATACTCCTTTCGTATCAACTGTGAATATTCTTGGTATATTTCTTCTGATTGCCCCAAAATGGCTAAATCAAAATCAATTAAAAACTTAGAATCGTTAAAATTACTCTCGTGTGTTTTAGTAGCAATAATTTGTTCATGAATATTATGAAGTTGATTTTGTGAAAGCTGTAATTCAGACAGTACTTTTATTGCCAAATCAGCACTTTTTTCTTCGTTATCCTTTTTCCAAATATTATAAATGATATCATGATAAAAAATAGAAAATGCAACGATGTTAGGATTTTCTAATTGTTCATAATGAAAATCAAAATAATCAAACAGTTCTTTTAAATGCTTTAAATTATGGTAAGCCCTGTGTTTTTCAGAATACTTTTTCTCCAAACTATTCCATAAATGATCTACTAACGATGTATTTGAAGTATGAGTTTCTAAAAGTGTATAAAAGCGATTTTTTAATTCCTTTTTCATGAAGATTTAAAATTAAGGAGTAGTACTCCACTATTATATATGTGTAATTATTTCTATAAAAATGATAAAATAATTTTAAGTACGCAAAAACATTGCGCAATATGATTCAATATTTGCAGTGTTATTATGAAAAAGATATCGTTAGAAGTGGGAAAAACTATGAAAAGTAAAAATTTAAAAGAAGCTAACAAACATGAAAAAAGAATTAATAGTAACATCAGAAGACAATAACCAAGAAAAGTTATATGCTTGGATTGACGAGAATAGAGGTAAATTAACATTCGTATCGAAAGATTCTGGCTGTGGTTGTTGCGTAAGTATTATAACAGTTGAAGGAGAAGAAAAAATTATAAATACAATACCTCAAGAAATTTTATTATGAAAAAAACAGAAAAGATAACAGGAAAAGAATTAATTGGAATGGGATTTAAATCAGGGAAATGGTTTCCAGAAGCCTTAGATTATGTAAACTCAAAAGAGTTAACAGAAGTAGAAATGATGGAATATTTACAACAATACAGACCAGGTCCGGAAATTCCTTTATTAGAAGAACCAGCAGTATTTAATATTAATATAAAAGCTGAAAACGAATTAGAAGAAGAAAATGTAGAAAAGGTGGTAACTTCTATGGAAGTATTAATGAAAACGCCAACTTTGGTGAAGGGAGCAATTATGCCTGATGCTTGTCCTACAGGGCCAGCAGGAACAATTCCAGTTGGAGGAATCGCAGTAGCAAAAAACGCGATTCATCCTGGGATGCATAGTGCGGATATCTGCTGTTCAGTAATGTTAACTGATTTTGGTAATGCGAACCCGAAAGAAGTTTTAGATGCAGCGCATAGTATTACCCATTTCGGACCAGGAGGTAGAGACAGAACTACGCAGTTTCGTTTTCCTGCTGATTTGTTAGAAGAAATCGAAAATAATGTATTCTTAAACAATCAAAAATGTATCTCAGCAGCACGTTCACACTTAGGAACTCAAGGAGATGGAAATCATTTTTTATTTGTAGGTAAGTCGAAGAAGACAGGAAATACAATGTTAATTACGCATCATGGAAGTAGAGGTTTTGGAGCTAATTTATACGCAAGAGGTATGAAAGTAGCTGAACAATTTAGAAAAGAATTATCACCTAAAACCTTAAAGCAAAACGCATGGATTCCTTATGAAACAGAGGAAGGAAAAGCGTATTGGGAAGCCTTACAAATTATAAGAAAATGGACAAAGAAAAATCATGAATGTATTCATGATGCTACTTTAGAAAAGTTAGGAATAGAGCAAGAAAATAGATTTTGGAACGAACATAATTTTGTGTTTAAAGATGGTGATTTATTTTACCATGCTAAAGGAGCAACTCCATTAGACTCTAAATTTATGCCAGATATTACAGGACCAAGATTAATTCCATTGAATATGAGTGAGCCAGTGTTAATTGTTGAAGGGAAAACAACAGCAAATAATTTAGGGTTTGCACCACATGGGGCAGGTAGAAACATCAGTAGAACGCAACATAGAAAGAGTAAAACAGGAACATTCTTAGAAATTTTTGAAGAGGAAACTCAAGATTTAGATGTTCGTTTTTTCTCAAAAGAAATTGATATTACAGAATTACCTTCTGCTTATAAAAATGCAGAAACGGTAAGAAATCAAATGGAAGAATTTGGTTTAGGAGAAGTAATTGATGAAGTAATACCATACGGATGTATTATGGCTGGCGACTGGCAAAAAAATGCGCCTTGGAAACGTAAGCGAAGAAGAAAGTAATTAGATAAATAAAATAATTAATGTCATAAAAAGTATTTTAGGGTTAAGATAAAAAAAGAATAGTTATGCAAGTAAAAAGAGGAACACTGTATTAAGTTTTAATAAATAATTTAATATAAAAATAAGTATACTTTAGAACAGATGAAAAATGGTGAGCGATAATTGTTTATTTAGATATGCTTTCATACAACAAAAATTAATGAGATAGTTTTATAAGAATTACTTCTGTACATAGAATATGCTGAAAAATTTAATTTAAGTTTTATAAATTCTGTAGCGCCTTTTTAAATGAAAATACGAAAACAAGTAATTCAATTATCGATTCAAATAAGGCGAATATGCACTCTAAGAAATAAAACGATACAATTTTTAATACTTTTAACCATAATTTCAATTTTCACATATATAAATCATGAAAAAAAGCCTTTTTACTTTATTCTTAACCATATTAAGTATAACAACATATGCGCAATCTTCTTCTGAAGTATTAGTTTTAAGCGCAATTGTAAAAGACAAAGTAATTCCTAATGCTGAAGTAATTTTCCAGAAAAATGGAGAAGCCTCGATAACTAAGTATACTAATACTTCTGGAAAAGTAACAATTCCTAGTAAATATGTAAACGATGCAGAGGTAGTAATGATTATTAAAAAACAAGGATATTCTTCATTGGTAACGAAATGTTTATGTAATGGTTTAACATATGCTATTAGTCCTACAATGCAAGAGTTGGATGGAATGCGTATAGTATTAAGTTGGGATAATTCTCCTCAAGATATCGACTCACATTTATCATACGCAGGAGGTTACGTGTGTTATCATAAAAAAGAAGCTTCTCAAGCTAATTTAGATGTAGATGATACCGATGGTTACGGACCGGAAACTATTACAATAACAAGAAAAGAACAGGGCAAGAAATATGTTTATGCAGTGCACAATTATTCAGACAGAGAACTCACTAATAACTCAAATCTTTCTAATGTAAGTAGAGCAAAAGTTTTTATTTATATAGGAGATACACTTATTAAAACCTACATAATGCCTAGAGGAAAGAAAGGAACTATATGGATTCCTTTTTTGATTGATGAAATGGGGAATATTGTAACTGTAGGAGATTTTAAAAATGCAAGTACATGGGAAGGAGTACGTACCATTCTTAGAAATTATAGATTTGATGGTGATAATTCTGTTGTGTCAAGTTCAGATCGAAAAGAATCAATAAAAGTAAATAGAAAAGGAGAGCAAGAATATCATGCTGGAAATCTAGAAACTGCAGTATCACTTTATCAAAATGCTATTGAATTAAATCATAGAAATGGTCAAGCATACAGCAATTTAGGACTAGCATTTCAAAAGCTAAACAAAGAAGCGGAAGCTTTATGGGCTAATAGAAAAGCTATCGATTTAGCAAATGGAAGTAAAGCTCATGTTGTTAGAGCGAGTTCATATTACAATATTGCCAGAATTTATGAAAAGAAAGAACAATGGCAAGATGCATTACAAAATTTTAAATATGCTAAACAAAATAGAGCACACAGCGCTTATGATCGTGGAATAGCAAGAATGACAGCTAAATTGAGATAATGAAAAAGGTTGGTAAAGTATTTATATTTAGTTTTTTGGTATTCCATACTTGTTTTTCTTTTGGATTCATACAAAATAAGAATAATAGTGAATGGCCTTACATTATAAATTCAGATAAGAGTTTTGATATTGCATCAAAATGTGAAATGCTTGTTTTTGTAGAAATATTTAATGAGTATGATATTATACCAGAAAATTCATATGCTAAGATATTAGGTGTGAAAAATAGCTACAATATTTCTATCGAACGTTGGAAAAGAGAGACGAAAAAAAGAATTCTTTTCAATTTTAAGCAATTATCGAAAGAATCTTTACAAGATGTTATAAAGGTGAGCAGTATAAACTCTTGGGAAGCCATTTCAAAAGTTGAGATAGAGAAAGTAATTGAAAATGACTTGAGAAACTGGTACAAGAGCACAAAATTATTTTATAGAAATTATATAAAAGAACAGTTAAGATTAGCGGCTTTATACCCAAGAATAACTAGTGAAATTCTACAGTTATCGGAAAATGAAATTCAAGGGTACAATTTTGCTGACAAGAATTTTCTGCTAACTTTTGATGATGGTCCTACTAAAGTTAACGGGAATACGGACAAATTAATTGAAATACTTGACACACATAAATTAACAGGTATGTTTTTTGTTTTAGGTGATAATTTAGAGAAGAGATATAAAGCATCTTCAAAAAGTAACTTGAGAACTCTTTATAAAAACCACAAAGTGTATTCACATGGAAAAGTTCATAAGTCACATCAAAGATATTCATCTTGGAGTACATCTATTAATTACACAAACGCCTTAATTAATGAAGTATTTGATGTTAGAAATGAAAATAAATTTGTGTATTTCAGGCCTCCGTATGGTCAGAGAAATAGAAAGGTGACACATTATCTTGAGACTAAAAAAACTAAATTAATTTTTTGGAATATAGATTCTAGAGATTGGAGTTCTAAGTTAAATGCAGAACAGGTAGCAACCCGTCAAATAAAATTAATGCTATTATGGAGAAAAGGAATTTTATTATTTCACGATATTCATAGAAAAGCACAAAAATCTGTTCCTATAATTCATGAATATTTCAAGAACAATACAATTAATTGGTTAAAATCTAATGAAGTAACTTTTGAATAAAAGTAACAATTAAAGGATATACTAATACTTCATATTGACGTCAGATTTAAAATAAAATTGTAAGAAATACATATTAAAATCAAATATAAGTCTATGCAAAACGAGCAAGAAATAGTAATCAAAAATGCACTAAGATTTTTTAAAAGAGGAGATTATTCTTTAGGATATAGAACAATGCTAGATGCTGCTTTGCATACAGATACAAATTATGTTTATAAAGAAATGCTAGCATTTGTTGAGATGTATGAAAAGGAAGATTCAGAAGATAAATCTCAATTATTTCCTGAACTAGAAAAATGTGCAGCTGTTATTAGTGAAATATCCATAGATAATACTAATCTCCTAGGGAAGACAATTTTAAAAGGAGAAGGGTTAACTAAAGAATATAATAAAGGACGTTTTGTTTTAGGTCCCGTAGATGTAGAATTAAAGAAAGGTGACATCTTTGGGTTAGTAGGAGAAAATGGAAATGGGAAGACCACATTATTAACCATTTTAGGCTATTTAATTCATACTTCTTCAGGAACATTAAATTTTTCATTCTCAGAAGAAATTAAAGACGATTATGATCTAAAATCTAAACTGGTATACATTCCTCAACGCACAGGAGTTTGGTACGGAAGTGTTATCGATAATTTAAAGTTTTCATTGGTACACCATGGAGTAACAGGAGAAAAAAATGATCTTTTAGTACATATGATGATAGCCCGTTTTGGATTATGGAAGTATAAAGATTTAAAATGGAAGGAATTGTCGTCAGGTTATAAAATGCGTTTTGAACTAGCTAGAACATTACTCAGAAAACCAGAAATAGTTTTGTTAGATGAACCTTTGGCTAATCTCGATATTTTGGCACAGCAGGTAATTTTGGAAGATTTAAAAATGCTAGCAAAATCACATGTAAACCCAATAGCTATGGTTTTTTCTTCTCAGCAATTGTACGAAGTTGAAAAAATATCAGACGATGTAATTTATTTACGAAACGGAAAACCTTCAGAAGCACTCGATCTGGAAGATAAAGAAGAAGCTACCTTAGTAATAGAGTTAGATTCTGTAAATACAAGAGATGCTATAGAACATTTATTCAGTAAAGGAGAACTCGAAAAAATAGAATATAATGGAGGTGTTTATATTTTATATTTTAAACAAAACGTGACATTCAATGATGTACTAACAATCATTACTAAAAATGAATTTAGTATTCAATACATAAGAGATATCTCAAAATCTACACGTCGCTTTTTTGTTTACTAATCTTCAATATACTAGCCATGAATTACATAAAAAAACTTAATAAATATTTAATCGAACACTTTCCAACAATATGGAATACACGTTTAGTATGGATGGTAGGTATTGCCATGCTTGTACATATTGTGTTTTTTATTATGGGATACACTTCTGTAAATAGTCAAAAAGATATAGCATCAAGATATAGCTTAGAATCTTTTTATTTCAGTAGCTCAGTTGTCTTTATAGGAATACTAACATCAATAATCATAATACTAATCTGGATTATTTATTACTTAAAAAATAATGCATTTAAGAATTTATACCGCCTAAAAAAAGGAACTCTTTTTCTTCAATTCAGCATTATAATATTTATAATTTTTATCAATATTACTCAATTTTATTCGTTTAGTTCTGGATTAAAACTTAAAATAAAAAGCTCTTACGATTGGGAAGTTATAGATAAGGATATAAAAGAATTTAATAAGCTATCGGTTTTCTTATTGAAAAAAAAGAGCGAATATAGGATAGATCATAAAATGTATCCCGCACCTTTTCCATTAGAAAGTTCAGATGATAAATATGAAAGGCTCGGAAGAACTATAGATACCACAAAAGCATATTTTTTATATAGAACTTATTATTATCAGTTCTATAAACTAGATCACGATAAAATAGCCGAAGACTTAAAGGAAAAACCTTACAAAGAGATAAATGAGTCACATAATTTTGCGTACAGGGAAGTTTTTGATGTAAAAGAATACAAACACTTAATAGCAGGATCATTATTAAATTATTCAGGTATTTTGTTTAGACATGGGCAAGATGATTTAGAAAAAAAAGAAAGAATTCAATTCTTTGAAGAACAGCTAAATAAAAGAGATGAAAACGTAATCAAAGAAAATATTAATGCGTTTTACAAATTAGCTCAAAAGTATGATATAAAACATAATTTAAATACCAAAGACTGGTTGTCTCTTATCAATACCGAAAATAACTACTTATTTAAAGAGCCAATATTAGATTATAAACCTAGCGACAGAGACAAAGAAAGACTAAAAGAAGACTATTACAGAACAGTGCCTACAACGGATACTGTAAGTCTTCTAAAAAGAAATAAAAAAGAATTGATGATGTTGAAACGTTATCCAACTACTAAAGACGGAAACAGCGTTTTAATACCAAGAAGTAAATTAGAATATTTTTCAGAAATACCATATTGTGATTTAGGTAGATTAGATTATTTCTTTAAAAATACACATGAAGCTTATTTTGGGAAGCCTCAAAAGGAAATTTTATACGGAATCATAATCATTTCTTTAGTTATTGGATTACTACTATTCTTATTTAAAGTAACAGATATTAAAACAATACTACTGAGTATAGTAAGTGGAAGTGTACTACTTGTTATAATAACTATTTTGATAGAATACTTATCTTACTTTAAAGATTACGTAGGAAAAACATATATAGAAATAACTGTTTTTCTAATATTTGGGCTAGGTATTTTAACAGCGTCAATAATTTCTTTCAGAATGAGATGGAACAAATTAATCACGGCAATCTTATTCTCATTAGCTGTATTTATAATTCCATTAATTTTTGTCGCGCTAACAGGGTTGTATTCTCGATACATAAGAGACACTTATGAAGTAAGAAAAGATGAATTTTTAATTTGGTTCGACGATTATGGTTTTTGGGTAGTAATATTAATTTGGATTCTTTGTATTGCTCTATTTACTGCTCCAATACGAAAATGGAAAGGGTTACCTAAATAGGTTTTGTTTTATCTGTAAAGTGATTTTATTACAATTATAAATGGATCACTTTAACAATGAATATTATAGTATTATGAAAAGTATTTGGTGTAACAATACGTTAATTGGAGTTATTTTATTTTTTATAGCTACCCACATTAGTTATTCTCAAAGTATTTTAAATGAGTTCCGTACGTTAAAAAGTAGAGTGCTAAATAACAATAATGTAAATTATTACTATTGGTCAGATGATAAAATAAATAGTCATAAGGAAGATGAAAATAAAGGAACATTACTTGGAAGTTACAAAGATTTCATTATTGATTCTATTCAAATAAAGCCAGAGTTCATTGGCGATTTAAATAATAATGGAATTAAAGATGTTTTTACCAAATACAGAGTCAACTATTTTAATGCGAAAGATACATACAATTACTATGGACTAATTGAATTAGAAGGGAAAGATGTTAAAGTTATAAGTTACCTAAATGACTTTTTTTTGAATATTGAACCAGAGAGTGTTGAGGTAAAAAACGATACGATAGTATTCAATAAAACAGTTAACTTCCATGGAACTTTAGGAGATCTATCTCATGAGTCATCTATTACCATTAGTTCAGAAAATATTTTTAAAATAACTTCTAAATGTGGAATTAACAACATGAAAAATATGAATATTTTAAAGATTCTATTGATGCTGTAAGAACTAAGGGAATTAACAGTTTTGCGAATAAAACACAAAACGAATACTATGAAAATGAAGACTTCAAAATTGAATGCAGTTTATCAGGGTGTAATTATTTAATCCTTTCAATGAGTATTCATTATAAAGGAAATAAACTATATGATTTTGAAAATTATAAAGAGACATTCAAAATTTTGGAATTTTTACAAACCAATACAAGATTCAAAACTATCTATACGAAAATAGAAAAGGTATTATTTGATAAGTACGAAGAAAATAATTTCAAAATAAATTATAAACAATTATACGAGGTTAATGAGAACGAAAAATTTTATTACTCACAACCAACATCATCAGATGGAGGTTCACATTCTATAGAGTTTAATTATTTCATTAATTACAAATAAAGGATACAGAGGAGGAATTTAATATTAGTTTAATCTAAGAAATAACTAATTATAATTTAAGCAATACTCTATTCAGAATAATAAATTACTTCAAAAAACAATGAATAACTATGAAACTAATTAAAATCGTAATTATTGCAATCTTGCTATATTCATGCGACAATAATATGTCAAAATACAAGCAAGAAATAGAACTTTGTTTTAATAATTATATGAAGCATTTGGTAAATAAAGAATTTGAAGAAGGATTTAATTACATGCCTAATGAGTTATTCCAATATATTTCTAGACATAGATTAAAAGGAATTTATGAAGAAACATACAAAGATGATGTATTCGACATTACGTTATATAATCCAGAAGTAAAAGGAATAGAAGATTCCATAAAAATAGAAGATAAATATTATGCTATACTTTCATTTAAGGAAAGAACAGATTTTAAAATTAAGACAGATAATAAATCTCAGGAAGAGAAAGAACAGGAAATAAAAGCATTAAATAAATCCTTTAAAAAGACATTTGGTTATTTTAATGTAACGTATCGAGATGAGAGTACTACTTTTGAGGTAAGAACAGAAAAAAGAGCTTGTGCAATTTTAAATGAAGAATCAAAAGCAGACTGGAAGTTTTTAATACTAGAGAAAGATAATCTATTATTACAAAAACTAATTCCTAAAAAGTTATTCAATGAATTATGGTAAAAATTTCATTTTAAAGTTTAAAAAACCTTTAATTTTATTCATCACCATATTTATTACCACTTTTACACAATCGTATTGGTCTATGTATCAATTTAGAAATAAAATATCTAGTAGTTGTATAACCTGTGGTTTCTTTCAAGATGTGTTTTTTGGAGCTTTAATTTTTAGTATTCCATTAATAGCTATATTTTTAGTAGTAAATAAAATTAAAAAACTCAGTTATCTTAAAATAATAATTAAGATGATTTTCGTGTTATTTTTTTGGTTTAACTTAAATATGATGACTTTCCAAGATAGAGAGAGTTCATGGAGTACTTATAGTTTAGCAGATGAAATATACTACACAATATTGTTTTCAAAATACATACTAACAATCATCATGCTCGTATTGTTATTCTTAGAATACAAAATAAACCTAAAGTATTCATCTTAATAAACACATTAAATTAGATTAATTTTTTTGAATTAATACCAAGCAATTAAGGGTAAAGAGAACATTTATAAGTACCCATTATTTGATTATAGATAATATCAATTTAGAATGATCTAAAAGGATAGGTTTAATTAATAAGTTTGATTTAAGTAATCAATATAATCTATTAATAAACTTAACTATTTAAAAATGAAAAAATTAATCTTATTAACCTTCACTACAATACTCTTAATTGGGTGTGGTCATGGTAACAAAACAGGAAAAGTCGCTTCAGGGGAAACTTCTTCAGAAGGAGGTTGTCCATTTGGGTTCGATTCAAAAGGAAAATCCGCAGGTTTAACCGTAACGAATAACGGAAAAACAAATAGAGAATGGTACCCGAATCAATTGAATTTAAATGTGCTTAGGCAACATTCAGAATTATCAGATCCGATGAATCAAAACTTCAGTTACGCAGAGCAATTTAAAAAGTTAGATTATCAGGCACTTAAAAAGGACTTACGAAAATTAATGACAGAGTCGCAAGATTGGTGGCCAGCAGATTATGGAAATTATGGTCCATTGTTTATCCGTATGGCTTGGCATAGTGCAGGTACCTACAGAACAGGAGATGGACGTGGCGGTTCAAGAGAAGGACAACAAAGGTTTGCTCCAATTAACAGTTGGGCAGACAATGCTAACCTAGATAAAGCAAGAAGATTACTTTGGCCAATTAAACAAAAATACGGAAGCAAGATTTCATGGGCAGATTTAATGATTTTAACAGGAAATGTAGCTTTTGAAACGATGGGTTTTAAAACATTAGGATTTGCAGGAGGTAGAGAAGATGTTTGGGAACCAGCAACTAATGTATATTGGGGTAAAGAAAATGAAATGTTAGGTAACGAACGTTACACAGGAGATCGTGAATTAGAACAACCATTAGCAGCTGTACAAATGGGATTAATTTATGTGAATCCAGAAGGGCCAGATGGAAATCCAGATCCGTTACTTTCAGCAAGAGATATACGTGAAACTTTTGGTAGAATGGGAATGAATGATGAAGAAACTGTAGCTTTAATAGCAGGTGGCCATACCTTAGGAAAAACTCATGGCCAAGCAGAAGGTTCACATTTAGGAGCTGCTCCTGAAGCTGCAGGTATTGAACAACAAGGATTAGGTTGGAAAAGCGATTATAAATCCGGAAAAGGAAAAGATGCTGTAACTTCTGGCTTAGAAGTAATCTGGACTTCTACACCTACTGCATGGAGCCATGGTTTTTTTGTAAGCTTGTTTGAAAATGAATGGGAATTAACAAAAAGTCCAGGTGGAGCACATCAATTTATAGCAAAAGGAGAACCACATACGATGTTTCCTGATGCATTTGACAAAGAAAAAAAGCATAAGCCAACAATGTTAGTTTCTGATATTGCTTTAATAACCGATCCTGAATACAAGAAAATAGCTAAGCGTTTCTATGAAAATGCAGGTGAATTTAATGAAGCTTTTGCACGCGCGTGGTTTAAACTTACACATAGAGATATGGGACCAAGTACAACATATTTAGGTCCAGAAGTTCCTAAAGAAGAATTTATATGGCAAGATCCTATTCCTAGTGTTAATCATAAATTAATAACTACTAAAGAGGCAAAAAAATTAAAAGAAAACATATTGAATTCAGGATTATCAACAAGTGAATTAGTGAGTACTGCTTGGTCTTCTGCAGCAACATATAGAGATTCAGATAGAAAAGGAGGCGCTAATGGTTCCCGTGTACGTTTAGAACCACAGATAAACTGGAAGTCAAATACCCCGATCCAACTAAAAAAAGTATTATCTAAATTAGAAAGTATTAAAGAAAAGTTTAACTCTACAGGAAAGAAAGTGTCATTAGCAGATTTAATTGTATTAGGAGGTAACGCAGCTATAGAACAAGCAGCAGAAAAAGCCGGAATTAAAATAGAAATTCCTTTCGCTCCAGGACGTATGGATGCATCACAAGAACAAACAGAGCTTAAGTCTATGGCGGTTTTAGAGCCGATGGCTGATGGATTCCGAAGTTATAAAAAAACAAATTATACATTATCTACAGAAGAATTACTGATAGATAAAGCGCAATTAATGACTTTAACAGCTCCTGAAATGACTGTTTTAGTAGGAGGAATGCGTGTATTAGATACTAATTATGATAACTCAAAACATGGAGTTTTTACAAGTACACCAGGTACATTAACTAACGATTTCTTTTCTAATTTATTAGATATGAATACAAAATGGACAGCGACCTCTGATGAAAAAGAAGTCTTTGAAGGAAAAGATAGAGCTACTGGTCAAGTTAAATGGACAGCAACACGAGCAGATCTTATCTTTGGTTCTAACTCAGAATTAAGAGCTATAGCTGAAGTATATGCAAGCGAAGATGCCAAAGAAAAATTTGTAAAGGATTTTGCTTTAGCTTGGAATAAGGTGATGAGTCTTGATCGTTTTGATATCCAATAAACAGTTCAAATAAAGTATTAAATAATATAGAAAGAGGCTGTCTGAAAAAATAACTTCAAAGTATCATCACGAAAAATTTTAATTCTGAGGCAATCTTAGTATTAAGAACTTACTTTTAAAATATTCCTTATTTTATTCGGAATACCGAGTTTTAGACAGCTTCTTTCTTTTTTTATAAAAAAACAAAAACTACAATGTCACTATCTTTAAAGGCATTATAAACTACTAAGTTGAAAATTAATAACTGAAAAATTTGCAAGTTTCATCGTTTTTCTTGCATCTTTGCAATAGTTCATTGAAATGGTTCTCTCATATTTTGTGAGATATGTAACACAATAATGCGTTACATAATTTATAAAATATAAAAATATGAATTGGAAAATTCAAAAACTGAATGATGGTGAAACCATTATTTCAAAAGAACCAGGTAATTCTATGTTACCATTACTAAAATCAAAACAACCAGTTAAGCTAATGCCAGTTCATTGGTCAGCATGCGAAATTGGAGATATTGTATATTGCAAAGTTCGTGGAAACTGCTTTACACATTTAGTAAAAGGTAAAAATGATAAGAGAGGATTGTTAATTGGTAACAATCATGGTAGAATTAACGGATGGACTAAAAATGTATATGGAATAGTAGTGGAAATACTATAATGCCATGGGCATTTTATAAAAAATACAATCATAGAGCGTTTAATGCTCATATATTTTATAAATTAAATAACAAAACAAAAATTTAACCTATGACAATATTAAAATTCACATATCAGGACGCAAAACAGCGACTTCGTGAGTTGTATTTTAGGTGAAAATTCACAGTATAAAAAGTAAAAGCGTCCAAAATTAATTTTTTGGACGCTTTTTTTTATAAAAAACTTAAAACCCGAAACCTTCTTTGAATCGTGTAGTAAAAAGCATACATAACAAAGTATCAGTCAATTAATAAATCTGCAATATGTGGACAGGGAATCTACTGTCTTGTTTTTGTTTAAAATACTGGTATTCAGTAAAATAAAATCGATTTTTATTTGTGTAATTCAAAAACACGTTATAAGTTTGCATCGCAATTAAGCAACAAAACAATTTAAAAACGAAGTAACAATGTTAAAATCAAAATTCAACATTAGTACAGCAGCAGAACTAGGTTCTAGTGTACATACGCTTCGCGACTTTCTTCATAAGTAGATTATAAAATTACATTACATATGAAAAGTCCGAAGCCCAAAAGTTTCGGATTTTTTTATACACTTTTCTCAAGTAATCGTTGAGGTAACAAATTATATCCGAAAATTAATGAATAGTTAAAAAATATATTCATTGAAACCAGCGCATATAAAAGAACAAAGACGAAAAACTGTTCGAAATATTCGAAAAAGGCAACGAGCAATTTATCAAGAAATTAAGGAGTTAGGATATAAAAAATTAGAAGAACCTATACGACACGGTTGGTTTAAAGAAATTGTACTAACTGAAAATATAGAACGCTATAAAAATAAAATATACATTCAAGAATTATACGATTGTATAGAAAAAAGTTTTTGGGGCAGAACAAAAGAAGAGGCCGATAAACAATGGTTTTGTCAAATTTCAAAATTTTTAATCTATCGAGATTTTCCAACAATTTCTAAAAAACAATTTAACAGATTAACATATAAAGCACAAGCTATGTGCACAATATATTCATACAGAGACGAAAATAAGAAGCTAAGAAAACGATTTTATGTAAGAATTCCGAAAGGAACGTATAGAATAAAATATACAAGAGCATACATAACACACTCTAAAAGAATAGATCCAGATCTAGAAAGTGAGGCAGATCTTTTAGAACAACAGTTATACAAGAACGGTTATTATAATATTTGGCAAGACAGTTATTGGAAAAATTACTGGAGAAGACTTAGTGAACAAAAACAAAAGATGCAAATAAGAAAACAGTTAAATGCTCTTAAACAATATCCATTAACGGATATTATTAATGAAAAAATATCATGGGAAAAAAATTAAAAGGAAAAGACCTAATCAATCTAGGCTTTCCAAAAAATAACAGCATAAACATCGCCTTAGGGCAAATTAATAGATATCGTAAAAGAGAAAAGAAAGAACGTATTCTCGAAGAAGCAAAGCAAGTATTATTAGCACCAGAAAAATATAAAGGAAATGCTATTTGGGGTAAAGTAGCAGAAGGGTTGGTAAAACCTGTAGAAGTACAGTTTCATAAATTAAGGAACACGAGAGCGCCTTTTAGTATTTACGGGGAAAACGAAATAGACGATATAGCAAAATATCAATTATACGACGCTTTAAAATTACCAATAGCAAAACAAGGAGCTTTAATGCCCGATGCACATGCAGGTTATGGTTTACCAATTGGAGGTGTGTTAGCTACAGAAAATGCAGTAATTCCTTATGGTGTAGGTGTAGATATTGGTTGTAGAATGTGTTTAACAGTATACCCGGTAAAAGCTTCTTATTTGAAAGGGAAACAGCATCAATTGGAAAATATATTATCTGAACATACCAAATTTGGAATGTATGAAACACATAAAATAAAACATGATCATGAAATATTTGAGCGAGATGAGTTTCAGGATATTCCGTTATTAAAACGTTTAAAAATAAAAGCTTATAATCAATTAGGAACGTCAGGAGGAGGTAATCATTTTGTTGAGTTTGGAATAGTAAACATCACCGATGAGAAGAATGAATTTCAACTTCCAATAGGCGATTATGTGGGGTTATTAACACACAGTGGAAGTCGTGGACTTGGAGCGAATATTGCGAAACACTATACCTATTTAGCTACAAAACAATGTCCGTTACCGAAAAATGTACAGCATTTGGCTTGGTTAGATATGGATACACATGACGGACAGGAATATTGGTTAGCGATGAATTTAGCAGGTGACTACGCAAAAGCTTGTCACGATAATATTCATAAACGAGTTGGAAAACTGTTGGGCTCTAAAGCAATTGCTAAAATTGAGAATCATCACAATTTCGCATGGAAAGAACAAGTAAACGGAGAAGAGTTAATAGTTCATAGAAAAGGCGCAACGCCAGCTAATAAAGGAGCATTAGGTATTATTCCAGGTTCTATGACAGCACCAGGATATATTGTTCGCGGTTTAGGGAATTCAGAAAGTTTAAACTCAGCTTCACATGGAGCAGGAAGAAAACATTCTCGAAGAAAGTGTAAAGAGAAATTTACTAAAAGCGATATCAAACATCAGTTAAATATGAATGGTGTGAGTCTTATAGGAGGTGGAATTGACGAAGCTCCAATGGCTTATAAAAACATAAAAAAAGTCATGGCGAATCAGCAAGAGTTAGTTGAAGTTTTAGGAACATTTACACCGAAGATTGTACGAATGGATAAATAACTTCTCCAGATATTAAGCGAAGTTGATTAGACATAGAAATTTAGGTAGATAAAAATCAATAGAATAAAACTGTATTGAAAAAATGAATTCTAAATCGAATGCTATTACGATGAAGCGGTAGCAAAAGAAGTAATCTGCTTATTAAAAAAACAGATTACTTCGCTCCTCGCAATAACAGTAAAAAAATGGGAGCAGATAAAAAATCATTGCAATAAAAATGAAAATTATGGGAGCAAATCATAACATAAAAAGATACGGAGAATTATGGCCCGATTACCGAATAGAATTAGGGCTTAAAATATTAGAAAAATTAAAACAATGGATTGTAATATCAGGAGGATGGGCTTGGCATTTTATGTCAGAGATAAATCATAAAGAATACAAACACGCACATGATCATAAAGACATTGACATTTTTGTAAATCCTAAAAATGTAGGAGTAGTGATGCAGATTCTTTTAGAAGAAGGATTCGAAAAAGTATGGACACGTTACGATCATTTACCAAGCAAAGAAAATTTTAGACGTTATGAAAAAGTAGAATGGTTAGACATAGGAAGAGAAGTACGAACAACTATCGATTTCTTTGAATCAAAAACAGTTGAAAGTATCCAATCCAACGGATGGAATGTTGTAGCACCTAAAACGTTATTAAGTTATTATAGTAATATTCATTCTAGCGATAAATATTGGGCAGTTAAAACAGCAGTTAAACTTTTAGCAAAAGGTAAAAATCCAGTAGGAAATCCGTTGTTATCAAAAAATCCATTAGGAAAATAGAAAAAATGGAAACAAAAATAATACAGTTAACAGCAGCCAAAGGTCCATCAGAATGCGCATGGGTAGTTGCTAAAGTGTTAAAGATATTTTTAAAAGAAGTAATTCAAAATAAGATTGAATATAAAGTTATTCATAAAGTTAACGGTTTAGAAAACGGAACAGTTCAATCCGTAACTATTGAATTAAAAGGAGGTCAATTGACGACCCTTTTAAGTAATTGGACAGGAACAATTCAATGGATAGGAACATCAACTTTTAGAAAATATCATAAACGAAAGAATTGGTTTATTGGTTGTTATGAATTGGATATATGTGAAGAAAACGCAATTTCAGAGCATGAAATTCAATTTCAAGCGATACGAAGTTCAGGACCAGGTGGGCAACATGTAAATAAAGTAAGTTCTGCAATACGCGCAAAACATATACCAACTGGAGTTCAAGTATTAGTTTCAGAAAGTCGGTCGCAGCATCAAAATAAAAAAATCGCACGACAACGATTAAAAGAAAAAATAACGAATCATAATACCAATCAGTTAAAAGAATCTATTAAGAATGAATGGGAGAATCACCTAACATTACAAAGAGGTAATCCAGTACGAGTTTTTAAAGGTTCAGATTTTAAACAGCAAAAAACAGAAAAATCATTCAAAACAAAACGTAATCAATTAAAAAATGATCTACGTAAACAGTTAGAATAATTGAATGTCATTACAAGTGAAGGGAGACAATCTATTCCTTTGATGATTTGTAATATAAAAAGAAAACAAATGGGAACATTAGCAAATAATTACATTTTTAAAGCATTAGATGCATATCCGTATGACTTGGAAGAAACTATAGAAGCATTAACATATGCACTAGCGTATGAAGATAAAAATATAGTAGCATTAGGATTAATGGGACGTATTTATGCCGAGAAATTATACGATTATGAAAAAGCAAAAGAATATTATACAGAAGCTTTAGCTGAAAACATTAACGCCTTTCATATTTACCCACATTACATAAGTGTATTATTATGGAATGAAGATTATGATGAAGCAAGTAAGCTAATAAAGTTTGCCTTAACAATTAAAGGAGCAGATAAAGCTGTATTGTACGTATGTAAATCACAATTACATGAGCAAAAAAAGGACTATAAGAAAGCATTAAAAACATTAAAAAAAGCAAAAGAATACACGTATAATACTGATTATTTATATGTGATTGATAGAGAAAAAGAACGTATAAAGGGAAAGTTGCCAAAAAAGAAAGAAGAAAAGAGTAAAAAGAAGAAGTCTAAAAAGAAAAGGAAATAACAGTTTAATTTTAAAATAGAAAAAGATGAGAAGAGAAATTTTGAAACGATTTTTACAAGGAACAGACCATTCAGGAAGATTTATTGTAAAATCTAAAGTCACAGGAATCACATATTTCATAGAACCTATAGATAATGGAAAACCAGATAAATTATGGGGAGATCTTGATCCGGCTACAAAAAAGTTAACAGGAGATTATGGAAACGTAAGAAGAGGTGCTGTAAAAACATCAGAGTCTATGATTACTGAAGAAAATGGCTTTGTTAATATTCGCACGTTCAAAGGAAGTCCTTTAGGTGAAATAGACCGTAGAGATAGGATTTATGAAATGGAAAACTAATTTTGAAAATTATGTAATGAATACATAGTTTTAAAGAAATCGAAGAAAGTATGAAAAGAAACAAAATTATAATAATAGACTTAGAAGCTACTTGCTGGAATGGAAAAATTCCAGCAGGTCAAGTTAATGAAATCATAGAAATAGGAATTTGTATTTTAGATACAAACACGGGAGAAATTTATAAAAATGAAGGAATTTTAATAAAACCAGAACGATCTAAGGTGAGTCCTTTCTGTACTGAGTTAACTACAATAACTCAAGAATTATTAGATAAAGAAGGAATTTCTCTTAAAGAAGCATGTAATATTCTTAGAGAAGAATATAACCCGAAACATTATGTTTGGGCAAGTTATGGTCAGTATGATTTAAACATGCTTAAAAAGCAATGTAAATTTAGAGGAATAGAATATCCGATGTCTCAAGAGCATATTAATGTGAAGGAGCTTTTTACAGAAGTAAAAGGAATATCAAGAAAAGTTGGTATGAAAGGAGCATTAGGAATGTTAAATATTCCTTTAGACGGAACACATCATAGAGGAATTGACGATGCAAGAAATATTGCTAAAATTTTAAATTGGTGTTTAATTAACAAATAAATAAACTGAGAAAAAGACTCCATAGCATGGAGTTTTTTTATTAGAATACCAGTCCGATTTAACTAATATATCCGTGTCTTCTTAAAATCATTAAAGTAATAGGAAATATGATTAGTAAGATTAAAATCATAAATTCTAAAGAATGTAAAACAATTCTAGCTTTATTATTTTTTTTGAAATCTTTTCTAAAGTAAAAGAAATTTAAGATTCCAATAAAAATATAAAGGAAAATAAATAATGCTTTACCGTTTTCGCCTAATTTAGAATTTGAAATAAAAGCATCAAAGAATAATACTATATTAAATCCTAATAATCCAGAAAGTGTAACAATAGATAATAAATAAGGGAATTCATCTTTTGATGGAGTATTTAAAATTAAATTATAAATTAAAAAGAATAGTTTTCTGTAAATATTCATATGAGTTTACCTGTAAAGAAATAATTTATAATCATAATATGTGTTTTTTCTAAAGAAAAATCCTACAAATATGATTATAAATATTAGAAAGATAGAGCCCTTATATCTTTAAAAACAGGAATCTATTATGTTATAAAATAAATTTAGTGTAATCAAAAGCAGGATAATTTCATTCTTTAGTCGTAATATTGCATTATTAATTAAGAAATGAAATTAAAAAATATACATATTAATAAGCAGTTTGAACTTTGTTCATATGATTTTCGCCCAAGTATTTTGCGAAAAGGAGGCTATGTATATCAATTTCAACAATGATTTAAGTAAATTATAATACGAAATAATAAAAAAAAGCGTCCAATTTTAAATTGGGCGCTTTTTTTATGAAAAAAATGTAAATAAATAATATTTGACTAAGTAAAATTAAAATAAAGATAGAAAACTGAAAACAATTGAGAGACAGACTTTTGTGTATAATGTTCGTAATCCGTTAAAAAACGGATAGGATATGTATTGCTTAAAAAAAGCATAACAAGCTGATAAACAAATAAATATATTTAAAAATAATTGTATAATTAAAAAATACATTTCATATTTGCATCGTCAAAATGAATGACACAGTAGAAATAAAATAGAGAACATTTTTTAAAAAGTAGTAGACATAAAATAATTTATTTTTTAGAATAAAAATAAGATAAAATGAAAGAATATTCGCAACATAACATAGCATATCATTTAGAATTTCGCTCGCCGAAGTTTGATTTACTACTATGTAATGAGGATGATTTTATTTTTAAAAAGGAGAGATATCATGAGTATATAAATTAATAGTATATATCAAGATAAAATAAAAGCATCTCCTTAAAAGAGATGCTTTTTTTATGCAATTAAATGACAAGGTGGCTGAATGGTGAAGGCAGCAGACTGCAAATCTGTTTTTTATGAGTTCGAATCTCATTCTTGTCTCGATGATTTAAGTAATCTCAAACAGATTTTGAAATTAAAAAGAGGAAGTGTTGAGCTATTAATTGGCTCGCCAGACTGTAAATCTGGTCTTTAAAAAGCTTATAGGTTTGAGTCCTATCACTTCCATAAAAGCTCTTTTAACTCAATTGGTAGAAGAGTTGGATATAAGTCTTATCTAGTTTTGGTCCGAATCCTAGATGTAGTATAAAATTGGTTCATTGTGGTTAATGGCTAACCTTCCCGACTGTCTCTCGGGAGATACGAGTTCGATTCTCGTATGAACCGCAAAACTGGGAAGATAACGATTGGTTGTTTACCTGCTTTGGATGCAGGAGGTTGTAGGTTCGAATCCTACTTCTCAGACTAAACTCTAGAAAGGAGTGTGTATAATGACTTTGGATTGTACGATGTAATTTCAATGGCTGTGAAAGAGAAACAGTACAATCCGAAAGTCATTTTTAAATTCTAATAAAGGAGATTATAGATAAAAGAAAAAATAAGTTGCTCTAAATTATTAGTAAATAATTAAAGCCAGGAATGGTGTAATTGGTAGGCATACTAGATACAGAATCTAGTATCATCAAGGTTTGAGAGTTTGAGTCTTTTTTCCTAGACTATTGAGAAGATTTTTTTTCTCTAAAAGATAAATCTGTGATGTAATGGTTAGCATGCAAGATTCTGATTAAAAGTCATCCATTATGGATGATGAGAATATAGCTCGAATCCTAGAGTCAACCTATAAATCGCTATAATAAATTATAGGTTTGATAATGAGTTATTTATTTTTCAAGCCAAGATTTTTTCAATCTTTAAAAAGAAGAAAAATCGTTAATAAAAAAAGGAATTATGAAAATTACGCAGCAAAAATGGAGAAATTTTAAAGGTAAAGTATTTGACGAATCAGTAACTGAAATTATCGAAAATGCTATTGTAAGAGAACAACGGAAAGGATATCGTCTAAAAATTTGTGTAGGTTCAGATTCTCAGGGGTATAAGTCACATATTGAATATGCTACAGCAATTGTGGTTTTAAGAGAAGGGAAAGGAGGGTTTATGTTTATGAGGAACTATAAAGGAACAAAAGACATACAAATTAAAGAACGTATGCTTAAAGAAGTAGCTATGTCTGTAGAAGTAGCATATGAACTATGTAACATATTAGACAAATATGGTGTTGACTTAGAGGTTCATGCTGATATTAATACAAATCCAAAGTTCGAATCTAATGTAGCATTAAAAGATGCTATGGGATATATTTTAGGTATGGGCTTTAAGTTTAAAGCAAAGCCTTATGCATTTGCTAGTTCATCTTGTGCAGATAGTGTAGTATAATTTTAAAAATATTTTCTACTACGCAAAAAGAGTGCGCAATGGAGTTAAATATTTGCAGCGTTATTATGAAAAAGATGTCGTAACAAGGGGAGAATTGTGAAGAAAGAAAAAGTAGCCTCATTACAACGATGGATTGTGATGAGGTAGATTAAAGAAAACTCTTTAGTTTAAAAGGAAGAGCTGTGGTAAAAGATTTAGACTAAACTGTGGAGTGATTGGATGATGTTGTTAGTGATGTATTTGCTAATGAATAGATTTTGCACAAGCACCGGAATCAACAGGATTGAAAGTAGGGAAGTACATTTAGAGCCAATCTGCTTTACGTAATTAAAGAGTATCAGTTCGAATCTGATAAGAGATACAAGTTCATTGAAAAAATAAAGAGTGTCATTATGAAGATAAATAACAACGGATGAATCTGTTCAATAATGAAAAAGATTGTTTCGCTTCCACTTATAATGATAAGAAAAATATCAAGCTAGTCTTGTTGTGTGTTTCTGTATAGCACCATTGTATATATACTTACAAATATTGTATCAGATATGTATATGCAACTTGACTTGAAGGTTTTGATTATTTACCAAAAAATAATCTCACACTATAGGTCGCGGGTTCGAATCCCGTCATAAACTCATAGTTTATGTAGTTCAGTTTGGTTAGAACAATAGATTTCAGAGTTCGTGGGTTCGAATCCCACTCCCGAAAAATCGGGATGGCAGAGTGGTCAAATGCGTTGGACTGAAAATCCAATAACTCTCAGGCACTTTTATGTCTGTTTTTAGCACAGGTTCGATTCCTGTCAAGGCCACCAAAAATAGGCCTTGTAGCTCAGTTGGTAGAGCACTACACTCATAATGTAGGATATCCAAAACTTGTGAATAACAGGTTCTACTTTTAGATGGTAGTTTTTTAAGCACATCACCTTGTAAAACTGATGAACAAAATGAAGTATTGTTAATGAGTTTATTTATAAACACTCATGAAAATACCAGATAAAATGTTTAATGTTAAAATTAGATGTAAACCTTTTAGAAGTCAATTGGTAGTAATTTTAAACGATCAATCCATTTCTGAAATTATACATCAACATTTAATATGATAATTTGATCCGTAGGTTTAGGAGCATTTTCAATACTTCATTTTAAAAAAATAAAAAGAAAAATTTAAATAAAAATAAGATGAAAAGAGTTAGAATCCTTAGAGGAAAAGTAGGGTTAGTGTTCAGGAACGGTAATTACCAAAAGATAATTAAAGAAGGAGTACATTGGTTAGGTTTTAATCAACAAGTAGTTGTTTACGATAAGTCAAGTCAATTTCACCCAACAATTGCAACCGAAATTTTATTACGAGATGAAAAATTAGTAGACATGCTAGAAGTGGTTGAAGTAAAAGATACAGAGTTAGTATTAGTTTACGAAAATGAGAACTTCAAAACGGTATTACAATCAGGGAGATATATGTATTGGAAAGGGCTTATAAAAAGAGTCTTTACAAGAGTAGATATTAGTAAAATTGAAATTACTGAAACGATTAATAAAGCACTATTATCAAATTATGAAATTGCAAAATACATAAGAACTTTCGAAGTATTCTCATATGAAAAAGCCATTTTATTAATAGATGATGTGTATAGGCAGATATTAACAGGAGGTACGTATAGGTTTTGGAAAAACAATACTTCCGTTAAGATTGCTAAAGTTGATACGCGTCAGTTACAATTAGAAATTACTGGTCAAGAATTGTTAACTAAAGATAAAGCTAACATTAGAGTTAATTTTTACACAAATTATAAAGTTAAGAGCATTGAAAAAGCATTATTGTATACTAAAGATTATGAAAAACAATTATATGTAGCAATGCAATTAGCATTACGAGAGTATATTGGAACTTATACGTTAGATGAATTATTAGAAAATAAAGAAGATATAGCTAAAGCAGTTTTAATTGCAACAAAAGTGGTTGCTGAGAAACTAGGAGTTGTAATTGTAAGTTGTGGAATTAGAGATGTGATTTTACCTGGTGATATGAAAGAAATTATGAATCAAGTATTAGTTGCACAAAAGAAGGCACAAGCTAATATTATTACAAGGCGAGAAGAAACAGCATCTACAAGAAGTTTATTAAATACCGCTAAGTTAATGCAAGACAATGAGATGTTATATAAGCTGAAAGAAATGGAATACGTAGAAAAGATTGCAGACAAGATTGGTGAAATTACCGTTTCTGGAAATGGGAATATGGTAAAACAATTAAAAGAACTTTTTGCTGCAACTAAATAAAAGAGGCTGTCTGAAAAAATAACTTACGAGCGTTATTATGAAAAAATAATTTTGAAGTAATCCTGAAGTCAAGAGCTTACATTCAAAAGGTTTCTTCATTTTATTCGGAATTTTAATTTTTTTAGACAGCTTTTTTAATATGGCTAATCTTTATAACTAACGAATCATGGTTAAAATTTTAGTTGATAGTTCAAATACATTCCTATTCTTCTGGTTTGTTAAAATAACAATGCAAATATTGTCTTTATTGAACCGTTGAACCAAGCATTCATAATTACCGCTAGAACCATGATGCGATTGTTGAATTAAAGTGTCATTTTCCCAGGTACAATTCCCTAGTGGCGACTGTATGTGTTCACCTTCTTTTACAGTTTTAGACAAAAACTGCAACGATTTTTTACTGATAATTTTATGATTAGCCAACAACGAAAACCAGCGATACAAATCTTTGGTATCTGAAGTAAACAGAACATGTTTTGCTTTTAATTTATAAGGGTCTTCTTTAAAATCACGATTAAAAGGAACAGCCATGTTTTTTTTATTACTAAAAGGAAATTCGTTTTGAAGTTTAATATTTTTCAAGCCATTTGGAGTGAAAATATTTTGAGTCAAATAAGTTTCAAAATCTAGTTTAGAGATATTCTCAATTATTCTAATTAATAAAATAGGACTAGCATTAGTGTATAAATAATCTGTACCAGGTGTAAAGGCTAAAGAAGAAGTATTCACAATTTCTTTGAAGAGTAATTCATTTGTTGGTAAAATCCCCTTACCAAAATAATTTCCCCAGTTAATTTTAGGCAAACCACTAGCATATTGCAATACGTTTTTTATGGTAATACTTTTACCCCAAGTAGGTAAATTAGGGATAAATTTGCTAACAGGATCATTTACTTTAAGCAGATTTTTTTCTTTTAATTGCATAATAGCAACAGCAGGGAATTCTTTGTAAATAGACCCAATCATAAACTGGTGCTTGGTATTCAAAGCACTATTCTTTGTGGCGTCTACAAATCCGTAAGAGTTTTCATATATAACGCTATCATTTTGCATCACTAAAACATTACCATTAAAGGAATTTTCGAAATGAGATTTCTTCAATAATTCATCAATTTTATTATTTTGAGAATACAGGTTAAAAATTGAAATGAATAAGAGCCAACTATAAATAAAACTTTTTGTACGCAATAACTTCATAATTTATATTAGTTTTTATTTAGACTTTTAATAGAGACTTTTGTTACAAAAGGTTTTATTATTTTTAACCTCTAAATTAACAATATGAAGAAGCATCTTACGGGGTTATTTATGGTTGGTATAATGTGTTGTTCAGCACAAAATGGTAAGTACAGTTTTAAATTCAAAGAAACTAAGATTATACCTGTAGGAGACTCTGCAAATAAATTTTTTGATTACGACTTAGACGGTGATTTAGATCTTATAATTTCTGGATATAATAATGGATTAAGAAACGGAACCAATACACATACTTTTTTATACAAGAATGATGGATTAGGGAATTTCACTAAAGACATCAATGGTAAATTTATGGGAGTAGAGTATGGTAGTATTGATGTCGCTGATATTGATAAGGATGGCGATTTGGATGTAGTAGTTACTGGTCAAGATCTTAAAAGAGGATCTGAATCTGTAATAGAAATTTATAAAAATACCAAAGGATCTTTTAAAAAAGTAAAAAGCATTAAGCCTTTATATCAACAGGGATATTCTACTTTTGCAGGTTTTATTAATGCAAATAACGATGATTATCCAGACTTGTTAATAGAAAGAGATAATTCTATAGAAGTATATATCAACAGGAGGAGTAATTTTATGCTGCGCAGTAAATTAGAAGGAATCGATAGAAATTTTGAATATGGAATTGTGCCTTTTGATATGGATAGCGATGGCGATGATGATGTTTTAGTACAAGGAGAAATGGAGTCCAATTTTACTACTAAGACAATATTGTTTCAAAATAATAAAGGAAAATACTCAGCTATAGACAACATATTCAAAAACACAAATCAAGGGATTATACTAAAGGTAGATGTTGATAATGATGGGGATGAAGATATATTTATGTCTAATGTAGGTAATCTGGAGGACGATTTAGGTGTTAAAACGTCTCTTTTCTACATGAATGAAAAAGGAACTTTTAAAGAAAAAAGAACCCATATAAAAGTGTATAATTTAGGCAAAGCACATTTTGTTGACCTTGATAACGATGGTGATAAAGATTTAATTATCATGGGAAACAGAAGGAAAATAAATAAAGCCAACGAATCTGAAGATGTAGTAGATATTTACTTAAATACAAAGGGAATATTTAAATTATACAAGCAAAAAGCATTTCCGTATTTAAGTCAAGGATCAATTAATTCTGCAGATATAGATGGCGATAAAGACCAAGATATATTAATAACAGGTTATAAAGGAAGTGATACTCCTAGGACTGAATTATACATAAATGAATTGATTAAATAAATAATTTAAATTTAGAACAAAATCACTTTTCTTTTTTTAATTGAATACGTTTCCTAGTAATATCAACCTCTAAGACCTTAACAACAACTTGCTGTTGTAAGCTTACAATGGCATTTACATCGTTCACAAATGTATCCGATAAATTTGAAATATGAATTAAACCACTTTCTTTAATACCTATATCTACAAAACATCCGAAATTAGTGATATTGTTTACAATACCAGGCAATACCATCCCTACATGTAAATCTGTAATAGTTTTTACATTATCATCAAAAGAAAAGGCCTTTGCTTTTTCTCTAGGATCCAAACCTGGCTTCTCTAATTCTTTTACAATATCCTTTAAAGTTGGAAGACCAAAGTCTGGGGTAACATAATTAGTTAATTTGATGTTTTTTAGTTCTTTAGTGTTTCCAATTAATTCTTCAGTTTGTAATCTTAAATCTTTAGCAATTGTTTTTACTAATTTATAACTTTCAGGATGAACACCAGAATTGTCTAAAGGGTTAATACCTTTTTTTATTCTAAGAAAACCAGCAGATTGCTCAAAAGCTTTACCACCTAAACGTGTTACTTTTTTAATATCATTTCTCGTTTTAAAAACACCATTTTGATTACGATAAGTAACAATGTTTTCTGCCAATTTCGGACCAATTCCAGAAACATAACTTAGTAAAGAACTACTAGCAGTATTTATATTTATTCCAACTTTATTCACACAATGTTGAATTACAGTCTCTAGTGATTTCTTCAATTTAGTTTGGTCAACGTCATGTTGGTATTGGCCAACACCAATTGACTTTGGATCTATTTTTACCAGTTCAGCCAAGGGATCTACTAAACGGCGACCAATAGAAACGGCTCCACGTACTGTAACATCATGATTGGGAAATTCATCACGAGCTATTTTAGATGCAGAATAAATAGAAGCACCAGCTTCGTTAACAACAAATATTTCCACATTGTTATTAAAAGAACAATTCTTAATAAAATGTTCTGTTTCCCTAGAAGCAGTTCCATTTCCTATAGAAATAGCTTCTATATTGTATTTTTTAACCAAATGCTCAATACTATATTGAGCTTCCGAAATTTTATGTTGAGGTGCGTGCGGAAAAATAGTTTCGTTGTGTACTAATGTACCTTGTTCATTTAAACAAACTACTTTACAACCAGTTCTAAAACCAGGATCTAAAGCCAGAACTCTTTTTTCGCCCAAAGGTGCGCCTAATAATAATTGCTCCAAATTTTTTGAGAAAACATTTATAGCAGCTTCATCAGCTTTCTCTTTAGCATTGTTTAGAGTTTCTGTTGTTAAGGAAGGTAATAATAAACGTTTGAAAGCATCATCAATAGCTAATTGAACTTCAGCACCACATTCATTATTGTTTTTAATAAGCTTTGCATCTATTTTTTCTAGCGTACGCTCATTATCAATCTCAATCTTAAAACGGATGAACCCTTCTTTTTCAGCTCTTAGAATAGCAAGTAGCCTGTGAGATGGGATACGATTTAAACGCTCCGACCAATCAAAATAATCTTTAAATTTTAATGCTTTTTCATCTTCTTTTTTAGTTTTCACAACTTTGGTTGTAATTGAAGCAAAGCGTTCTAATTGATATCGTATTAAGTTACGAATATCAGTACGTTCGTTAATCCATTCAGCAATAATGTGTCGAGCACCTTCTAACGCTTTTTCCTTAGATATTATTTCTGAAGTTATATATTTTGAAGCAACATACGTAACATTATCGGTACGTTGACTCATTAGTATTTTAGCCAAAGGTTCAAGTCCGTTCTTACGAGCTGTTTCTGCTTTAGTTTTTCGCTTCTTTTTATAGGGTAAATAAATATCTTCCAAAGAAATTGAATCTTCAACATTTTGAATTTTAGTTCTCAACTCTTCAGATAAAACGTTCTGCTCTTCTAGAGATTTTAAAATTGTCTTTTTTCTTTTTTCTAAGGTTTCAAATTGTTCTTTATATTTTACTATTTCAGCAATTTCAACTTCATCTAAATTTCCAGTTCTTTCTTTCCTATACCTAGCTATAAAAGGAATGGTACAATCTTCATTTAACAATTCAACTGTATTGGCTACAGATTTTTCTGAAAGATTGGAATGAGAAGTTATATAATTTAGAAGTTGCATATAAAAAAATGTTAAAGGGGGTTCAAATATAAGAAACGAACTGAGTTGGTTTTGTTAGAATTTACATAATATGTTACTATTATGTTAATAGCATATGAAGTTTTTGATTTATAATGAATCATGTTTCAGTAAAATAATATTTGTGCTTAATATTGCAGCTTTTAATTAAAAATAAATAATCCCTAAAATAAATGAAACATAAAAATCAATTTCTATTTTTTTTTTCATTTTTAGCATTAGCAACAACAGCGCAGGTTAAAAATAAAAAAAACACAAAGGAAATAACGCAATTAAGAGGACGCACTACAGATCACAGCATATTTTTAAACACTGCATTTAATTCTTCTTGTGGCACTTTGTCAAATTCAGATGAATCCAATATTAATTCTATGAAGTTTAAAGTAGTCCCTAATCCTATTGAAGGGGATTATTTTGAAATAAAGATGCCACCTAAAATGACAAAAGTAAAAGTGAAAATAGCCTCAATTTCAGGTCAAATAATAAAGGAAAAAGAAGTTTTTAGATCAGACTCGAACGTTTTTGTTGGAGATTTAGCCAAAGGGTTATACTTGGTACAAATTAATTCAGGTGTAGAAGAATTAATACTTAAAATTATTAAAAAATAGAGACCTTAGGTTATGAAAACATATATACAAATTATACACCTATTTTTGGCGATAATGTACTTTCAGTTTGGTTTTTCACAAAAAACAACAACACAAAATAAAAGAAAGAGTACACAAGATCTTGTAATAGTTAGTGAGGAAAATAAAACATTAAGTCTAAACGCAAGTCAGTTATTATCAAATCAAACGATACAATGGCAAGAATCTTTAAATAATAGGGATTGGAATGATATAGAAGGAGCAGTAGAGAATAATTATGAAGTTACTTTGGTTAATTTACCAAAATATTATCGATCAATTATAAGAGAAGAAAATTGTGGTGAATTTTTTAGATCGGATATTGTTTCTGTATTTGCTCCAGAACCGACAGATAAATTATTTTGGTCAGACCCTAATACTTGGGAAACTTTAGAAAAGCCAAAAGAAGGTGAAAGAGTCGTAATCCCGAGTGATAAACACATTTATTTAGATGAAAACACTCCAGATTTAGGAGACTTAATAATTTTAGGAACACTAGAGTTTGAAAGACAAGATTTATCTCTTACGGCAAAGAGTATTTTAGTAAATGAAGGAGCATTAATTGTAGGAGAAAATAGAAAACCTTTTATCCATAAGGCTATTATTACATTAAATGATACTGATTTGGAACATAATGTAATGGGACAAATGGGAACACGTGGTATTATTGTTGTTGGTGGTGGAAAATTAGAACTACATGGTAAATCACCAGAAATAGCTTGGACAAAAATTAATGAACATGCTGAAGACAGAGCTACAAAGCTAATCTTAGCAGAGCAAGCAGATTGGAATGCAGGAGATGAAATCGTATTAGGTCCTACCGATTTTTATGAAGCAGCCGATGGGAAATCAGTTAGTCAGCGTATGGAAATTACTAATATAAACTTAAAAGAAGTTGATTTAAATACAGCAATAGAAGCTTTTCATTGGGGAAAATTACAATATGCTACTACAAACGGTATGAGTTTAATTCCAGATGATTTGGTTGGCTCAACAACTGTCCCAAGAGAGTTTTCTTATGATATAGATTATAAGAACCCAAATATTTTAGACCAAAGAGCACCAGTAGGGAATTTAACCAGAAATATTGTAGTAAATGCACCTAATGATGAACAATGGCAAAATGAAGGTTTTGGAGTACATATTATGATTATGCCTTCAGCAATAGCTCATTTAGATGGAGTGGAAATAAAAAGAGGAGGACAAAGAGGAAGAGTGAGAAGGTATCCGTTCCATTGGCATATGTTAAGTTATAGAGGAACAGAAACTTTAGGAGACGCAACAGGCCAATACATTCAAAATTCTACCATTAATGAATCTAAAAATAGAGGGATAGTAGTACATGGTACTAATGGAACTTTGGTTAAAAACAATATTATTTATAATGTTAAGGGGCACGCTATTTTTACAGAGAATGCTGTAGAGCGGAGAAATACTTTTGAAAAAAACTTAATATTAAAGGTTAGAAATCCAGAAACACAATACGCAATTAAGAAACACGAGCTAGAAGGGTTTAATATTGGTTCTTCAGGCTTCTGGATAAGTAATCCAGATAATATTACCATAAATAATCATGTGGCAGATTCAGAAGGTACGGGGTATTGGATAGCGCTTCCAACAAGACCTTTTGGAGAAAGCTCGGAAGTGCTTTATACAGATGGTGAAATAATGAATCCTAAAAGAATGATGTTTGGAGTGTTTGATGATAATACAGCTCATACGTGTAGAGGAGACGCTTTACATCATGATCATGGAGAAATAAATGAAGAAGGTAAAGTTGCTGTGGGTAATTTGAAATATTATTTATGGGATTCTACAGGAAGAGACGTTATTTGGCCAAGAACTACTTGGCAAAGATATTCCATTAGAAATTTTAGCGGTTGGAAAAGTAATTCTGCAATATGGCATCGTGCATCATATGGAAGTACAATTCAACCAGTTTCTGCCGATAATGTAGATATATCCTTTGCAGGCTCTGGAGATAGAGGGTTAGTTATAGGTGGATTAGTAGTAGGTAGAAGTTTAAACCATGAGCGAAATAGTTCATCATACAACAACCTTTATGTCAGACCAGCTTTTGCTACATATCATCACACATTTAGTATGATGGGTAATATTATTGTTAATTTTCCTGCTACGGATGGTAAAAAATCAGGTGCTTTTTCAACGGTAGATTTATATCTACGCCCCGTAGAAAAAGGGCATTGGTTAAGTTTCGATAATAGATTAATAAATAGTCACCCAGGGGTAAAACTCACGGCTAGTGAATCAAATACATCGGCATCGGGAGCAGATCCCTTAGATCCTCATTTCAATTTAGCAGGAGCTATTTGGGACCCACAAGGTATTTGGGGACCTCAAAATAATTATGTAGTTTTCGATAGACCTTTTTATACACATGGGCATCAAGTTGAAATAATATTACCCAATACAGAAATTAGTGGAGGGGTTAGTGTTTCAGGTCCTTTTTACGGATTGCAGGATTACGTTGTAAAACACTCTGATGGTACTTCAAGAGATTTAGCAGGGAAAAAATTTATAAGATACACTAACGACCTAAATGAAGTTGATTCATTTACATTAAATCAAAATAGTAGTCCTTTGTTACAGAATATGAAAGATTGTGCAGCTCAAAAAGGAGGTGTATACGAAGTTGATTTTGTAAATCTTGAAGATGTTTATGATGTTGAAGTACGAGCAGATAATTTTTTAACAGAGAGTGATGAATTGGTAGTAGCGTTTGAATTCAGCGGATCTAAAAATGCAAAAGTATCAAGTAAAATACCTTTTACAAATAAAACAGTTCACGAGTATGTAGGTGTAAATAGTTTTTTAGAAGTACAAGAATCAGATACAGAGGTATATTGGCAAGATAATGCAAATAATAAAGTTTGGGTTAAAATGAAAGGTGGTAGAATGAATAATGATTTTAATTTAATTTTTTGGGAAAAAAATGTCTATCAAAGTTTTACAATAAAAATACAAGAACAATAAGATTAAATTTTAAAATATGAATATTCAAAAAGCATATTCTTGATTGTTATAGTAGTTCAAGTTAAAATATTCTTTTTAAAATATTTAATGTAATTACGTTTCAGTATATAAAAAATGTAAGTGATTTTGTTCACTTGTATTTTTTTATTAAAAAAAGATATCTTGTGCTGCTCGAAATGTATTCGCGTGAGCATTTACAATAATTTTTAAATCTTCAGAATACCCACCGCCCATACTACACATCACAGGAATTGAATGATCGTAGCATGTTTGTAAAACATATCGATCTCGTTCTTTACACCCTTCAATAGAGACACTTAATTTACCAAGTTTATCACTTTCTAGGATATCTACACCACACAGATAATAGATAAAGTCAGGTTTTTCTTGTGTAATAAGCTTAGGTAAAGTTTCCTTTAAAATATTTAAATAAGCAGTATCAGAAATATGATTCTCTAAATGAATATCTAAGTCAGATTGCTCTTTATGAAATGGATAGTTAGATTTTCCGTGCATAGAGAACGTAAATACACTAGGATCATTTTGAAAGATTTCAGCTGTTCCATTTCCTTGGTGTACATCTAAATCAATAATTAGAATTTTGTTAGCTAATCCTTTTTTTTGAATATACTTTGCACCAATTGCCTGATCGTTCAACATGCAAAAACCTTCACCTCTATTGGTAAAAGCATGATGTGTTCCGCCAGCAATATTCATCGCGATCCCATGTTGAATTGCAAATTCACTAGCTTTCATTGTGCCATCTGCAATTACCATTTCTCTTGCTATTAGTTGTTCTGTAAGCGGAAAGCCTATTTTTCGTTCTTCTTTCTTAGAAAGTGTGATATTTAGCAAATCGAAGAAATATTCTGGATCATGAACCGAAAAAAAGTGCTTGTTATTAGGGATTTCTGGTTCAAAAAAATTTGCCCCAACACAGGTTCCTTCAAAAAGGAGCTGTTGGGGCAATACATCATACTTATCCATTGGAAACCTGTGCTTTTCAGGTAATGGATGATTGTAAATAGGATGATAGGCGATTTTTAACAAACCTGTCCGCCGTTTTGAATTTCTTGTTGTGGTTCAAGGAAGGCTAATTTACCATCTACAGTATCTGTCATTAAAATCATTCCTTGACTTTCAACACCGCGAATCTTTCTTGGGGCTAAGTTACATAATACAGTTACTTGTTGTCCGACAATATCTTCTGGTTTAAAACTCTCAGCAATACCAGAAACGATGGTTCTAACATCTATACCTACATCTACTTTAAGTTTCAATAATTTTTTGGTTTTTGCTACTTTTTCAGCCTCTAAAATAGTACCGATACGAATGTCCATTTTAGTAAAATCATCGAATTCAATAGTGTCTTTCTGTGGTTCTACTGTTTTGTTAGCAGCTTCATTAGCTTTTTTAGTAGCCTCTAACTTTTCCAATTGTATTTCGATAATTTTATCCTCAATTTTAGAAAATAATAATTCAGCTTTTCCTTCTTGTATTTTATGATCGGCAGCTAATAAAACATCTTTTTCAGAAACTTCATTCCAGGTTAAACTACCGTCAATATTTAAGATTTGTTTTAGTTTAGCAGAAGTAAACGGTAAAAAAGGTTCACTTAAAACAGATAATGCAGTAGCTATTTGTAAAGCAACATACATGATCGTTTTTACACGTTCCTCATCTTCTTTAATAAGTTTCCAAGGCTCTTCATCTGCCAAATATTTATTCCCTAAACGGGCAACATTCATTAATTCCTGTGAAGCTTCTCTAAAACGATAACGTTCAATAGATTTAGCAATAACATTAGGAAACTGTTGTAATTGTTCTAAAACGTCTTCATCTAATTCAGTAAAATCGTTAGGAGTAGGAATAACTCCGTTATAATATTTATTAGTTAATACTGCAACTCTATTAATAAAATTACCAAAAATAGCAACTAATTCATTGTTGTTTTTTGCCTGAAAGTCCTTCCATGTAAAATCATTATCCTTACTTTCAGGAGCGTTTGCTGTTAAGGTATAACGTAAAACATCTTGTTGATTAGGAAACTCTTCTAGGTATTCATGTAACCAAACTGCCCAGTTTTTAGATGTTGATAATTTATTTCCTTCTAAATTTAAAAACTCGTTAGCAGGTACATTTTCTGGTAAAATAAAATCACCATGGGCCTTTAACATTGAAGGGAATATAATACAATGAAATACAATATTATCTTTACCAATAAAGTGTACTAATTTTGTGTTCTCGTCTTTCCAATAATCTTCCCAGTTTTTACCTTCACGGGCTGCCCATTCTTTAGTAGCGGAAATATAGCCAATAGGTGCATCGAACCAAACATACAAAACTTTTCCATCAGCACCTTCTACAGGAACAGGAATCCCCCAATCTAAATCACGAGTTACTGCTCTTGGGCGTAAACCATCATCAATCCAAGATTTTACCTGCCCTAAAACATTAGGCTTCCAATCTTTTTTATGTCCTTCTAAAATCCATTTTCTTAAGAAATCTTCATGTTTATCTAAAGGTAAAAACCAGTGCTTTGTTTTCTTTAATGTTGGTATATTTCCAGTAATGGCCGATTTAGGATTAATTAAATCTGTTGCATTATGGCTAGTTCCACATTTTTCACATTGATCTCCATAACTTTCCTCATTTCCACACTTAGGGCATGTGCCAATAACAAAACGATCTGCTAAGTATTGATTAGCCTCTGCATCGTATAATTGTTCAGAAACTTCTTCTATAAACTCACCATCATTATACATTTTAGTAAAGAACTCCGAAGCAGTTTTATGATGGATTTTGGCAGAAGTACGTGAATAATTGTCAAATGAAATACCAAAGTCTTCAAAAGATTGTTTAATAATTGTATGATATTTATCAATAATATCCTGAGGACTTATGCCTTCTTTTTTAGCGCGCATTGGTATTGCAGCACCATGCTCATCCGATCCACAGATGTAAGCAACATCATTACCAGTTAATCGTAAAAAACGCGCATAAATATCACCAGGCACATAAACTCCTGCTAAATGACCAATATGAATTGGGCCATTAGTATAAGGTAACGCAGCTGTAATAGTATATCTTTTTGAAGAACTCATTTACTTGTATTTTTGAAACCACAAAAGTACAAAACCCGCTTATATTTTGTTACTTTTACGAGAATTAGATTTTCCTAATTATTGGTATAACGTATTATAAGATTTAATTTTGAAGCAACTATTTATACAATTATTTATTTTTTTATTTTCTACATCGATTTTTTCGCAAGCAAAACCTATGGAATTAATAACACCGCCGTATTTGAAAAAAGGAGATACTATTGCTATGGTAGCTCCAGCTGGAATTTTAAAAAATAGGAAACGTGTTATGGATGCTGCTAAGAATTTAGTAGAAAGTTGGGGCTTGAAAGTAGTTTATGGAAAGCATATGTTTAGTAAGTCACATCATTTTGCTGGAACTGATGAACAGCGATGTCAAGATTTTCAAGATGCTTTAGATAATCCTAATATTAAAGCAATATGGAGTGGAAGAGGCGGATATGGTTCTGTTAGGATTTTAGATAAACTAGATTTTTCAAAATTTAAAAAACAGCCAAAATGGATAATTGGATATTCCGATATTACTGCTTTTCACAGTCATATCCATAATTTAGGTGTAGAAACACTTCATGCAATGATGGGATCGAGTATGCAAGATAAACCAGAAACTATTGCAGAGACAATAAATACATTTAAAAAAGCATTATTTGGTAAAGAATTAAATTACACAATAAAAACGTCAAAGAGTAATACTAAAGGGAAGGCAACTGGAGAATTAGTTGGAGGGAATATAGCCATTCTAGCTTCCTTACTAGGATCTAAAAGTCAAATATCAACAGAAGATAAAATTTTATTTATTGAAGAAATAGGCGAGTATAAATACTCAATAGATAGAATGTTACAGAGTTTAAAAAGAGCTGGGTATTTTTCAAAGGTTAAAGGTGTAATTGTTGGTGATATGACTAAGATAAAGAAAAATACAACACCTTGGGGAAGTTCTATTGAACAATTGATTTTAGATATTTTACCTAAAGATATTCCTATATTGTTTAATTTTCCTGCAGGACATGAGCCAGATAATAGAGCATTGATTTTAGGAAGGAAAGTAGTGTTGAATATAGAGAATAAATATTCTTCAATTATTTTCAATTAGGCATACAACAATAAACCTAAGGTAAAATGGCAATCCATAATGATCTTGGAAATAGAGGAGAAGAGCTCGCTGTAGCTTATCTTATAAAAAAAGGGTATTCGATTCTTGAAAGGAATTATCGATTTAGAAAATCTGAAATAGATATTGTTGCGAAGAAAAATGAAGTACTAATTGCTGTGGAGGTTAAAACAAGATCTTCAAACTATTTTGGTAACCCAGAAGATTTCATTAATAAGAAAAAAATACAATTACTCATTTACGGAATGGATAATTATATTCATGAACATGATCTGGATATTGAAGTTCAGTTTGATATTATCTCTGTTTTAAAAGAAAAAGAAACTTACAAAATTGAGCATATAGAAGATGCTTTTTTATTTTTCTAAAAAAAGCGAGTTTAAAAAACTCGCTTAATTGTTTAACAACCTTTTTGTCTCATGCATGCATCAAACTGATCGTAATCTGAGAGATAAGCTATATTACACACATCAAACATAATTTCGCAAGGAACTCCTCCTCCATTAATAGATTGTAATTTGTTTTTCTCTAGTGTTTTTACACCATCTAAATTTAAAATACTCTTTAACATAATTTATTAATTTTCATTTATCTAAAAATAGTAATAATTAGTTCTTTAAAATAAGAAGAGAAGTTAAAATGATGTTAAGAATTGGTTTTATTATTCGTGAGTCTCAAAAATATTTTCTAAAGCCTCTTTTAAATCACTGAATTTTGATTGTTTTGTGCCACTATCTATGTAAGTAAACAATCCATTTTTATCAATAATAAAATAAGAAGGATATACTTGTTTTTTATTAAACACTTCACTTACATCCATTGCAGAATAAGCTGTTTTAAACTTGAGTTTTTTATGACTAAGGAATGTTTTTAATACTTCTTTTCGTTCTAAAGCAGGAGCAATAAACAAAATATCATTTCTGTTTTCATACTCATCAACTAATTTATTGAGTAGCGGAATATCAGTTAAGCATGGTAAACAGGAAGTAAACCAAAACTTAAAAACGACAATCTTATTAAGAATGTCGTTTTTAGTAAGCTTACTACCGTCGGTAAGCCATAGTTTAAATTCTGGAATAGTATCTCCTATTTTATAATTCTCTTGACTAAAAGAGGTAAAACTTGTAAAGAGAAATAGTATTCCAAGAAATAAGTATTTCATTGGTTATTTTTCAGCAGTTGCGTTCTGAAAGAAATCTTTTACATCTTCTATAGTATTTGGTACAGCAACTATTTTTTTATCTTTATCTAATATAAAGTAAGTAGGAGTTGCTTCAATTCTGTACGTCTGCACTGTTTCGTTTTTAAATCTGAACTCAGGGTGTGTACCTTTAACATTGTGCCAATTATAAAGTTTATTTTTTGCCCAAGAATCAAAATCTAAACTATTCTTTTCTTCAATAGCAAAACCAATAACAGAAGTCGTTTTGAATTCTTTCATAAATTCATGTACTTCAGGAATTTCATTTACACAGTGTCCACATTGCGTACTCCAGAAGATTAATAAATAGTTTTCACCGTCATTTAATGTTGCTAGTGATAAATCTTTTCCATCTTCTTTCCATGAAAAATCTGGAGCTACTCTTCCTACAGAAGCATTTAACTCACCTAATTTCTCATTTTTAAATTTCTCACTCTGTAAATCTTGAGGTAATTTGCTGTAGTATTTATCGAAAGCTGCATCTACAATTTCCGAGTTTCTAGCATTAGTAAAGCGAGTGATTAAATACTCTAATACTTCCTTTTTTACTTTATCACCCTTAATAATTTTCATTAACTTATCAACAGATTCTTGATACAGTTTTTGTTGTAACGCTTGTTTTTCTGCAATGTTTAAGTAGAAAACATAATTGGTTACCTTATCAATTATAAAAGAAGAGTTGTATAATACTTTGTCAGAAAAGTCTACATTTTTAAAAAAAGAACTAATCACATGTTCAAGGTATTCTTGAGTATTATCAAAAGCAGAAGAAGCATTAGGAGCTTTAGATGCTTTAATAAATGTATTCACCAACATTCCTTCTGATTTTCCTTCATAAATATCCTGCATATCTTCTTGAGCGTTAACCGCTTTTTTATAAGCTTTTTTAGTTTTTTTAGCATCGTTTTTCAAGTATTCAACTTGTAAAGAATCAATGGTATGTTGTGTAAGTGCTAATGCTTCAGAATATTCTCGGAAAATTTTATTTTCTCTAGATTTTAAGAAAAAAACTGTTTCTTCTGGGTATTGAGGCTCGAAAATAAACTCAACGTTTTCTTTATTAAAGAAAAAATCAATAAAACCAGCACCACTATTTCTGTAGGTAACTCTATAAGATCCTGTTGGTGCATCTTCAGGTAGGCTTAACTCAAATCGACCTACTTTTTGAGTACCCCCACCGATATTTACATCTTCAAACTGAATGGTTGAGTTACTAATGAACTTTTGTTTTGCGCCTTCAATTCTATATAAGATAACCCAGTCACTTTCTTCTGGTGGAGTCATAGTCCCTTTTACAGAAAATTGGGCATTAGCAATCGATGTTACAAATATTAATATAGTAAGTATTTTTTTCATCGTTAATAAGGGATTTATTTAATATTCTGTTTATGTTCTGGTTACCATTATTCAATAAGCATACCAAAATTACTATTTCTTATTTAATTTGAGTACTTTACACTAAATTTTCTTTAGTGTAATGAAACTCAAAAATAAAATAGTTTGGATTACTGGAGCGTCCTCTGGTATAGGAAAATCCCTAGCAATTCAACTTTCAAGCCAAAATACAAAATTAATATTATCTTCAAGAAATGAAAGTGCTTTAAATGATGTAAAGGAATTATGTGCTTATAAAAGCAATATTGAAGTACTGCCGTTAGATTTGGAAAATTATGAGAGTTTGCCAGAAAAAGTGGTTGAAGCATTACGCCTATTTGGAGATATAGATATTCTAATAAATAACGGTGGTATTAGTCAACGATCTTTAGCAGTAGAAACCAGTATAGCTGTAGATGAGCGTTTAATGACTGTAAATTATTTAGGAACTGTTGCGTTAACAAAGGCTTTACTACCATATTTTATTTCCAAAAAGCGAGGACATTTTGTGGTTACTACGAGTATAGTAGGTAAGATAGGAACACCATTAAGATCGAGTTATGCTGCGGCTAAACATGCTTTACATGGTTTTTTTGATAGTTTAAGAGCAGAAATTCATGATTATAATATTAAAGTTACGTTGGTTTGTCCTGGATTTGTAACTACAAATGTTTCTAAAAATGCACTTACTGGAGATGGAAGTGCTCAAGAGGTAATGGACAAAGCGACTGCAAACGGAATACATCCTGATAGATTTGCTACGTTAATGATTAAAGCTATAGAAGGAAAAAAAGAAGAAGTATATATAGCAGGTGCTAAAGAAAAATTAGGAGTTTATGCAAAACGGTTTTATCCAAAATTACTTTCTAAAATGTTACGTAAGCTAAGTGTTACTTAAAGAAATCAATAGCTTCAAAATAATTTATTATGGCTTCTTTCATTAACACACTTTGTTCGCCTGGTTTTAAACTCGGTAACTCAGTTAATGTTTTATAGTGTGGCCAACCTTCGTCATCAAAATAATCAAACTCATAATATCCGTAAGGTTCTAATAATTTACAAATGGCAATGTGCATTAAATTTATCTTTTCATCTTTTTTAAATTTACGCTGTCCTTGCCCCAATTCTTGAACACCTATTAAGTAAATTACAGCATCAAGATTTAATTCATCTCCTTCTGCAAATTGACTTGATAATGATGAAATTAAAAAATCCCACTTTTCTTTTAAGTTATTAACTTTAATCATTCGTTTATTAATTGAAAAAGCAAAGATACAAACGAGTTAATTATATTTGTTTAAATTTTTTGAATATGAATACTTTCGATATTATCATAGCTGCGTTATTACTTTTTGGCTTTGTAAGAGGTTTACTAAAAGGTCTTTTTGTAGAAATAGCTTCTTTGGTTGCATTAGTCGCTGGTGTTTACGGAGCTATTCATTTCTCTTATTTTTTAGGAGATTGGTTGAAAGACAGTTTAGATTGGGATGAAAAGTATATAACTTTAATGGCTTTTGCAGGAACATTTGTGGTTATTATACTTGTTATAGCATTATTAGGGAAAATTCTTACAAGAATAGCTGACTTTGCTTCACTAGGAATATTGAATAAAATTTTAGGTGGTGTTTTCGGAGCTTTAAAGATAGGGTTGATTCTAAGTGTTGTCTTTATTTTCTTTGGAAAAATGAATGATACTATTCCTTTTGTAAACCAAGAGAGTTTGAACGAATCTATTCTCTATGGTCCAGTTAAGAAAATTGCACCTATGATTTTTCCATCTATTATAAGAGGAGAAGAAAATAATAATCAAGAAGAAAAAGATAATGAGAAACAGTCAATTTAAAGCTATTCTCTATCACACAAAAAAATAAAAGCATCTTGATTTATAAATCAAGATGCTTTTATTTTAATAACTCTAATAATTGATTATACCATAGTTACTTTACCTGTATGTAGAGAGTATACGCCACCAACAATAGAAATTTCACCATTGTCTTCCATTTCTTGTAAAATGTTACTCTTTTCTCTAATTCTATCGATAGTTAGTTTTACATTATTTTCTACGGTTTGCGCCACAAATTCTTTATTAGAAGAATCTGTTACACCTTCAACTTGTTCAGAAGATAATTTAACCGCAGGTATAATATTATCTAACATAGCAGTAATATTTCCTAATTCAACACCGTCACAAGCAGCTTTAACTGCGCCGCAACTTTCATGACCCAATACGAAAACTAGCTTACTACCAGCAACAGCACATGAATATTCCATACTTCCTAAAATATCCACGTTTTCAAAATTACCAGCCACTCTAGCTACAAAAATGTCACCAATAGTTTGATCAAAAACTAATTCTACAGGTACACGAGAGTCTATACATGATAAAATTACTGCTTTTGGGAATTGGCCTCCAGTAGTTTGCGCTACTAAAGTGTTAACATCAGAAGCAGTTATATTATTAGCTGCATAACGACTATTCCCTTCTAATAAATCTTGTAACACAGATTTAGGTGTTAAACTTGTTTGTAAATCTTTGGTTATAGCTGTATTTCTCATTATAATTTTATTTGTTTTTAATGGTTTGTTTAACCCACTCTAAACAGTCAGAGAAGGTTTTAAATATGTGTGAATTTGAGACTAAAGCAGGGATAATGCCAATTTTTTCCATCATGTATTTAGGTTGTTCTAAAACATCAACAAAAAGTACATGGATACCACTTTGTTTCAAATCAATTAAAATATCTTCTAAAGCAAATAAACCAGATTGGTCTACATAAGGCATTCTTCCCATTCGTATGATTACTATTTTAGCAGTGTCAGGAATTTGTTTCGCTAACTGCTGAAAATTACTTGTAGATCCAAAAAATAAAGGTCCATTGATGTGCTTTATAAATACTTCATCAAAAAGTTGTTCAGGAAAATCAACTTCATCTTCCCAAGCTTTTTCTTCTTCTTCTAACTTTCTAACATCCGATCTTTTAGCGGTTACATCACCAATTTTTTTCATAAAGATTAATGAAGCGATTATCAAACCGATTCCTACAGCATAAACTAAATCCCAAAATGTAGATAATAAAAGTACCACAAGCATTATAATTACTTCTGAACTCACTCTAAACGGACCTAGTTTTACATCTTTAGGTAAGTTTGGAATTGCACGAAGTCCTTTATAATCCATTACGCCAATACCAACAGTTATAAGAACACCAGCTAAAACAGCTGCAGGAATCTTTGAAGCGATAGGCCCCAAACCTAGTAAGATAATTAATAGCATGGTACCAGCTATCATACCAGAAAGTTTTGTCTTTCCTCCAGATTTTATATTTACAACAGTTCTTATTGTAGCACCAGCACCTGGAATACCTCCAAATATTGCAGCAATACTATTTCCGATTCCCTGACCAACTAATTCTTTATTAGGTTTATGCTTAGTTTTTGTCATATTATCTGCAACGACAGAGGTTAATAGTGAATCTATAGCTCCTAAAAGTGCTAGCGTAAACGATGTAAATATGAAAGGTTTAATGCTAGAAAAGTTAAAGGTTGAGAAAATTTCTAGTTTAGGAACAGGAAAACCACCTGGAATTTCTTCTATAGGACGATAGTTGATATTGAAAACTAGTGCTATTACCGTCATAACAACCAGTGCAACTAATGTACTAGGAATAGAAGTTGTAATTCTTTTAAACAAATAGATAATCAGAATGGTTCCGAGTGCTAATGCTAATTCAATTAAACTAATGTTTTTTAAAGCTCTTGGAAGTACTTTAAGTGTTCCCAATACACCAGAAGATTCTTTACCCGCTAATGTTTTTGCTTCTTTTAAAATGCTAGCATCGGTTATTTCATTAGAACGTTCAATAGTTCCTTGAAAGTTTTCTAAAACTAAAATGCCTTGACCTGCCTCATCTTTTAAAATATTCTGAAGAATAATTTCTTGTGCTTTTGGTTTAAAGTTTTCAACATAACTTACATCTTCTTTTGCATAATAACCAATAGAAGGTAAAATTTGAGTTACTAAAATAATTAAACCAATAGCAGTCATAAACCCTGAAACAACAGGATACGGAATGTAGCGTATGTATTTACCAAATCCTAAAAGGCCCAAACCGATTTGTAATATACCAGCCAATAAAAAAATAGTTAGAATGGTAGGTAAAGCTTGTTCTACATTTCCATCATTAGCAGCTATTATTGTTCCTATAACAACCATACTAACTGCTGTCATAGGAGCTGTTGGTCCAGAAATTTGAGTTGATGTTCCTCCAAAAAGAGAAGCGAAAAATGCTATTAAAATTGCTCCGTATAAACCTGCACTAGGTCCTAAACCAGAAGAAACTCCAAAAGCTAATGCTAATGGTAAAGCTACTATACCAGCGGTAATACCTCCAAATAAGTCTCCTTTAATATTGGTAAAAAGATGTTTCATTATAAGTTAGATTGAAAAATAATAATAATATTTAATAAACTTAAGCCATTTGATAGCAATTAGCTAGCTTTTGGAGTCAATTTAAAAAACTCAATGAAACTATCAGGGTTTTCAACAACACCGCGTTCAGAATATAGTTTAATGTCTATATTTTTTTCTTTGGCTTTGAATGCGAAATCCTCTAAAATTTCAATAATATCGTTATCAAGATAACGTGTTTTTCTTACGTCTAATTCCAAGTATGTACCTTCTGGGAGTCTATCTAATTCTTTTAAAATTGCTCCTTTGTTAAAGAAAGTAACTTCTTCAGCAAAAGTCATCTTTATTTTATGGTTTCCGTTACTCTTGTCTTCTATGTGTAAAAAGTGAGAGTTTTGATAACTCTTTATCAATATAACAACGATTCCAACGGCTAACCCTAAGCCAATTCCTACCAATAAGTCAGTAAAAACAATACCAACAACAGTAACAACAAAAGGAATAAATTGTTTCCATCCTAGTTGGTACATCTTTTTGAATAATGCTGGTTTAGCCAATTTAAATCCAACAACTAATAATATAGCTGCAAGTACAGATAATGGAATTTTATTTAAAAGGCCTGGTATAAGAATTACAGAGATTAAAAGAAGAAAACCATGAATAATAGCTGACATTTTACTTTTACCGCCTGATTGAATATTTGCAGAACTTCTAACGATTACTTGTGTTATTGGTAACCCTCCAATAAGACCAGAAATAATATTACCAGTTCCCTGAGCTAATAGCTCACGGTTTGTAGGCGTAACATTTTTGTCTGGATCTAATTTATCTGTAGCTTCAACACATAACAATGTCTCTAAACTAGCGACTAATGCAATTGTAAATCCAACAATCCATATTTCAGGGTTTGTAATGGCAGCAAAATTAGGAAACTTAAACTGACCTAAGAAAGAATCTAGTGTGTCAGGTACTGGAACACTAACCAAGTGCGAAGCTTTAATTCCTAAAGATTCATTTCCTTGTGTGATTAAATAAAAGATAATACCTACAGCAACAGCAACCAAAGGCCCTTGTATAAGCTGAAAAATTTTTGCTTTTTTAGAAAGAACTTTTTCCCATAAAATAAGAATTCCCAAACCTAATACACCTACAATTGTTGACCCTAAGCTTATAAAATTGACAGATTTGAATATCTCTGAAAATGTATTTTCACCATCGATTTGAGCAAAAGCAAAATCACCTTCAGGATCGGCATCATACCCAAAAAAGTGAGGTATTTGTTTTAGAATTATAATAATTCCTATACCTGTGAGCATTCCTTTTATTACAGAAGAAGGAAAGTAATAACCAATGATTCCAGCCTTTAAAAAACCAAAAATTAATTGAATAATTCCACCTAAAACAACAGCAACTAAAAAGTTTTGATAACCTCCAAGTGTTCCTATGGCAGTTAATACTATAGCTGCTAAACCAGCTGCAGGACCACTTACTCCTATTTTTGAACCACTTAAACCTCCAACTACAATTCCTCCAATAATCCCTGCGATTAAACCAGAGAATAATGGCGCACCACTCGCCAATGCAATACCTAAACATAGAGGTAATGCTACAAAAAATACCACTATACTAGCGGGTAAATCACTTTTAATTGTTTTAAACATGTAAAATAATACTTTAATTAGCCTTTGAGAAATGCTAATACGTTAAACTTAATTTTAAATAAACGATAGTGTTAAACTCAAGTATTTTGGTGGTGGAGACTCTAATTTTTTATGAACAGATGCATATTCTTTTGAAAGATAAACTACTTCTTGTACATTTTCAGAAATACTATGTATAGTTCTTAGGGTATTCGTATGAAGAAGTTTGATTTCTAGGTTTTTTGTAGTCTCGGTTTCCTCACCTTCCATGTCTTCTTCAATATCATTGATCGTTAATGATATATCACACTTGTTTTCAGTTAGACTAAAATAGGTGGGAAGGATAATAGCTGAAAGCAATACAGCTATTAATGAATATGTATAAATATTCTTAATCATACAAAAAAATGAATCGTAAATATACAATAACTGAATGTTGGTTTTGCTAAAAATAACTAAAAATCATTTAATAGCTGTATTTCATTTGTGTGTAACCAACCTATTTTTCCATCTATTAAACGTATTTTATTCCAGTTGTCGACCTTATCAAGAACAAAAACCTTAGTGCCTTCGTGTAAAACGAATGCTTCATCAGCTCTTTTAGTTGGTTCGTTTTTTACTGAAACTTCTTCTGTAAAAACGATAGCTTCAATTGTTTTTAAGCTACTATTATACTGTTGAAAGCTAACAATAACACTTAATAATAAAAGAATTAATGATATTGAACTAGTTGTGAAAAAGAGTCTTTTTTTAAGAGGAGTTTTTGAAAAGTAGTACATTAAAAATAACATAGCTGTTATAAATGAAAAGACAATACTAAATATAGCCCATCCATTGTAGGTAAATTTGGTAAGGAAACGATCGTTGAATTTTTGAAATACAGATTTAGGCAATTCTTCAATTCGATCTAAAGCAAGTCTTTTAGCAAAAATTAAATTATTTTTAGCATCTTCATTTAGAGGATCTAATTTTAATGCTTTTTCATAATTATAAATGCTGGGTGCTACGCTATTTAATTTATAATAGCAATTTCCTAGGTTGTAGAATAACTCTGAAGATACTGATCCTGTCGCTACAATATCTTCATAGCGTTTTATGGCTTCTTTGTAAGATCCAGCTTTGTATAATGAATTTGCTTCTTTAAATAATTCTTCAGAATCTTGAGCATATATAGTGCTCGAAACACATACAAGTAAATAAAATATATATTTTATCATAATTGTTTGTCTAGTAACGTTATAATTTGCTTTGCCTTTTCGTACTCTTCATTCATTTGCACATTTGTTATTGGTGTATATCGTGCAAAATCACAATCATTTAAAACTTCAATGAAGCTAGATATTGTTGCGTTGTCAACATTTTTACTCTGAAGTAATTCAGTGATTTTTTCTCGACTAATCTCAGAAGTTTCTACTCCTAGCTTGGCTTTAAGGTAATTATGTAGTGCTTGTTCTAAAGCTTCATAAAACTGCTCTTTATTACCTAGTTGTTTTTGAGCTTTAGATAAGTACTTCTTGGCTAATTTATCTGCTTTTCTTTGTTTATTCCCTAAAATATCAGCATTTTTCTCTTCATTCTTTTTATTGATTAGTATAACAACAGGAATAGCGATTAAGGGAATGAATAATAAAATATAAAATAAAGTAGAGGTAAAGAAGTCGGTATTCTTTTGTGATGAAAAAGAAGTAGAGGTTTGTATATATCTAAAATCGTTTCCACTAGTTTGGACCTCTTGCTTTTCTATAACTGTAGTAGTATTTAACTCCTTACCTTCAAGGACATCTACAAAGATTTCATCAGTAGTAATGGTGTGATATTTTTCATCTTTAGGGTTAAAGTATGAGAATTCTGTTTTTGGAATTTTATATTTTCCTTTGTATTCAGGAACTATGGTATAGGTATCGGTAACAGAACCTGTTAGTCCAGATGAGGTTATGCTAACTTTTTCTTTTCGTTCTGGTTGGTATACTTCTAACTCTTTAGGTGTTTCAATAGTTGGAAGTTCGAATAACTTTAAATTCCCTTTACCTTTTACTGTTATTTTAAGCTGTGAAGATTCATTTGCTTTCAAGCTATTTTTACTTGCATTAAGACTGTATTTAAAATCACCAACAGCTCCTGTAAAACTTTCAGGTTTATCTTGGATTGGTAAATTTTGAGCCATAATTGTTTTTCGAGCTGAAGTATATTCTTTTCGAACTTGGCGAGTAATAGCATTTCCAAAGAAATCGCCCCTACCAGTAGGAACAGCAACTACAATATCCATTTTCATAGGATCGATTGTTAATTTTCCAGATTTGGTTGGGATTAATAAAGCTTTATGTAATACAGCATACCTATATTGCTCACCGTTATACATTGCTGTTTTTACTTGTGAACCATTTCTCTTTATTTCTTGATTCCAAAAGCCACTGTATTGAGGAGATTCAGTAATAGCATTATCATAAATTCCCACGTTATTACTAAAATATAAACGATACTCTACATAAATACCTTCACCTACATAAGGTTGGTATTCTGAGACTTCAGCAACTAAATGAATATTCTGTTCAGCAATATAGTCTGGGTCATTTGGGTTTTTAGGTACAGCAACAGCACTAGTTACAATGATTTTTATGGGGTCAGATTTTATAGTTTCTCCATCAATTTCGATCTTCGCTGAAGGAATGCTAAATTCTCCTTTTCTTTTTGGCTTTATGATGTACGTATAGGATTGAGAAAAACTTACTTTACCATTAACCCAAGATTGACTTACAGATTGACTTGGACCACCAACAATTTTAAAATTCTTAAAATTAGGAGGAGTAAAATGATCGCCTCCCTGTTTATTAATTGCAAATTCTATACGTAAACGTTGGTTTAACCCAAGTTTGTTTTTACTCACAGTAGCTGATAATTTAGCTTCTTGAGCAAAAATAGAACTAGAAATAAGGGCTATAAGAATAGTAATATAATACTTCACCTGTTGATTACATTTATTAAACAAAAACGAGCAAAAATAACTAATTTTTTTATTGTTAAAATTAATTGAATTTCAAGAGTTGTAGTCTTAATATTTTATTAATTCTTACCAATCCTTTTCTTGTTTTATTTTTTTGCCTTTCGATTTTTTAACATTCATTTTCTTTTGTGTTTTCTTTTCCTCGTTATTTAAATTTTCTAATAACTGTTTCATTTGCTGAGGAGTCATCTTACCTGGTTGAGGTTTAGGCTTCTGGTTTTTATCCTTATCTTGTTTGTTTTGCTGTTTTTTATCTTGATCTTTTTTGTCTTTAGGATCTTTATCATTGTCTTTTCTATCTTTGTCGTCGCCTTTTTTATTATCTTTCTTCTGTTCGTCTTTTTTATCTTTTTCCTTGTCCTTATCTTTATTTTTTTGATTCTTCTTATCTTTATCCTTATCGTTTTTCTTATTTTGTTGCTGCTTTTTTAATTCTTTTTGTGCAGCTGCAAGATTGTAACGAGTTTCATCGTCTCCAGGATTATTACGCAGTGCATTTTTATAAGCATCAACGGCTTGTTGATATTGTTTCTGCTCCATCATAGCATTTCCTATGTTATGATAAGCTTCTGCCTTTTCAATTTTATCAGTAGCAGTTTTAGTAGTTAGTTCATATTGAGAAACTGCTTCTTTATAATTCTTGTTCTGATATAATGCATTTCCAAAGTTATAGCTAGCTTTATCGTAAGAACTATTCTTGCCTAAAGCTTTTCTGTAAGATATTGAAGCCTCATCAAACTTTTCTTTATTATATAATTTATTTCCTTCTCTTAATAAAGAACGGGCTTCTCTTTGTAATTTTATAGTGTCTTGTTGTGCTGAAATTTTTATTGAAAAAAATACGAGTACAATTGCTACAAGTTCTACTGTTGTTTTCATTCTAATCTTTTTTTTCGTTAAATAAATCTACTTTCTTTAACCATTTTGTTTTTCTTTCGAAGAAGAAAATATCAATCAAAAGGAACAAAAAACCGATACCAACAAGCCATTGGAATTGATCTTTATAGTCAGAGAATTGTTTGGTTTCAAATTCACTCTTTTGAGCATTCGTTATTACCTTTTCTATAGCTTCAACAGGTACTTCAGTTTTGTTACCATCAATATAATCTCCGTTTGCAGCGTTAGCAATACCTAATAAAATATCTGGTTTACGCTGTGTAATTACGGTTTCTCCTTTTCTATCTTTTTTATAACCAATAAGTCCGCCATTTAACTGTATTGGAATAGGACCTCCTTTTTCGGTACCAACACCAATAGTATATACTTTCACACCTTCATTAGCTATGTTCTGAGCTATTTGTTTTGTTTCTTCTTGATGGTCTTCACCGTCAGAAATAATGATAAGAAATTTATTGGTCTGTTCTTCTTTATTATAATAAGATTTAGTCAAATTTAAAGCTTCATTTATAGCTGTTCCTTGACTAGAAACCATATCTGGATTCGCATTTTGCAAGAACATTTTAGCAGCAGCATGATCTGTTGTAATTGGTAATAAAGGGTAAGCATTACCCGCGTAAATTATAATACCAACTCTATCGCTTCCTAATTTATCAATGATTTTTGAAATGATTTGCTTTGATTTTTCTAATCTATTTGGTGCTATATCTTTAGCTAGCATGCTTTTAGAAACATCTAATGCGAATATTACGTCAACACCTTCTCTTTTTACAGTTTGAAGCTTTGTTCCCATTTTCGGATTAGCTAGGGAGACGATTAAAAAAGACAGTCCAAAGATTAAAAACAAAAGCTTTAATACTGGCTTAAACGTAGATACATTAGGGGCTAGTTTTAATAACAATTCTTGGGTAATGAATTTTTTTTGTATTCTTTTCTTCCACCATAAAACCAAAAGAAATATTACAACTAATACAGGTATAATTGCAAAAAAGTAAAAATATATTGGTTCTTCAAATTTGTACATAATCTGTTAAGCGGTATAAGTATTTATTCGTTATATAAAACTTTTAAATAATGTGTTTTTGAGTATAAATTCTAGTAATAAAAATATTCCAGCAAGGAATACCCAAAAGCGATATTTTTCAGTGTAATTATAATATTTAAATTCTTCTATTTTGGTTTTCTCAAGCTTATCTATTTCATCATAAATAGCTTTAAGTTTAGCGTTGTCGGTAGCCCTAAAATACTCTCCTTCTGTTTGAGTAGCTATAAATTGTAGGAGCTTTTCATCTATTTCGACTTGTTGATTACGGAATGATAATTTCCCTGTTCTTGGATCTTTCGCCCAAGGGAAAGGAGCCATACCATTGGTTCCTAATCCTATTGTATATACTTTAATTCCTAGTTCTTTAGCTAGTTCAGTTGCAGTTTTAGGATCTACAAAACCAGCATTATTTACACCATCTGTAAGTAAGATAATTACTTTACTTTTTGCTTTACTTTCTTTTAATCTATTAACTGCAGAACCTAACCCCATTCCGATAGCAGTACCACCTTCTAGTTGTCCCCATTTAATTTCTGAAATCGTTCTTTTCACAATGGATTTATCACTAGTTATAGGAGTTTGAGTAAAGCTTTCTCCAGCATAAACAACAATACCTATACGATCGTTAGGTCTCCTGTTTACAAAATCTACAGCAACCCTTTTTAAGGCTTCAAGTCTATTAGGTTTTAAATCTTTGGCTAACATACTAGCAGAAACATCTATGGCCATAACAATATCAATACCTTTATTAGTTTTTGTTCGTTTGCTAACAGAAACATTTCTTGGTCTTGCTAGAGCAATTATAAGTGCTGTTAAAGCCAATAAACGAAAGATATTTAATAAAGGCTTTAGCCTAGAGAGTATAGAAACACCAGTCTTAAAATTATTAAGATTTGGTATTGATAATTGCGTATGTTGTTTTTTACGACTCGAAAAGAACCAAAGTGCCAATAGTGGAACTAAAACTAATAGCCATAAAAATTGCGGATTATGAAACTCGAAATTATTCAACATGGGCTACAGGTGCTTTTAACGAGTTTAGTAAAGGAATTGCTTTAGTTAAAGAAATGGATAACACAGCAATAACCACTAAAACCAATACGATAGTAATTATTTTGACGATAATAGAAGGCTTTTTAACTATAGGCTTCTCTACGATTATTACAGGCTTAACGATATTTGTATCAATTGCGCTCTCGGTAATATTTGGCTTTAATTGATCTATAATTGTTCTTGCAATATTTCTGTCACCTTCAATTTCGTGAGCAAGCGGTTTAGATTTTGCAAATTTCACTAAGTCAGCTTGCTGTAAAAGCTGATTTAAGTTGTTAATTGTATCTTTTTCTGTTAAAATAGAGTCAGAGTCTTTAAAATCAGATAATGTTTCTATTAAACCGTCACTAGTTGTTTCAAGCGCAGGCACATGAAGTTCTCGTTCAATATAATTTCGGAGAATATTTGTTAACTCACTGTAATACTGTTTTACTTTGTTGTTCTGCCAAAGTAACTTCTCATCTAATAATTTGAAGCCTCTTATTGCTTCTTGATACGGAGTTAATAATTGTTCACTTGTTTTAACTTCATCATCTTTAGTTTTCTTTAGGGCAAAATAGAGTACTGTTCCTACCACCAAAATAATTCCAAGTATCCAGAAGATAATATGTTTGTAATCATTAAATTGATACGGTTCCCCTTTTATTCCTTTTATAGGGAATTTTTTAATTTTAGTGGTATCTACAGCAACTGTAGTTACATTTATGAGCAAACTATCGGTTAAATGGGCTTGGTTTTTTATAAAGATTTGTTGTTGTGGAATATAAAAAGCACCACTATCAAAACCAGTTAATATATATTTTTGAATAAGAGAGTTTTTGACGGTATCTAACTTTAAACTATCAATAACTTCCAATCCTTTTAATTCTAGTTTTGGAATAATAACGTTGTCTGTTTCCGTTACAGTAATACGATATTCAAACTGTTCACCTATACGAATAGCTGTTGTGTCAACTTTAACGTTAACAGGTGAAGATTGAGACATCGCCGCGACTGAATAAAAAAGAACTATATAAAATACTATTTTTCTCAATTTATGCCTTGTTTTTAAAGTAACTTAATAACTTCTTTACATAACTTTCATCAACTCTAATATTAATTGTGCCTAAGCCACTTTTTTTAAATGAAGTTAAAAACTCTTCTTTTAATTTTAGTGCATTCGCTTTGTAAGACGTTCTAACAGATCTTGAACTTGTATTAATTAAACGTACCTGTTGAGTCTCACTATCGGTCATATGAACCATTCCTAAATTAGGAATTTCTTCGTCGAATTTATCATAAATTCGTATGCCTGTTAAATCATGTTTATTTCCTGCAATTTTTAAATTTTTCTTGTAGTTTTCATCAACAAAATCTGACAACATAAAAACGATTGCTTTTTTCTTCATAACACTTGATAAGAATTTTAAAGCCTCATTAATATTAGTTTGCTTGCTTACAGGAGAAAACTCTATTAGTTCTCTTATTATTCTTAGAACATGACTTTTCCCTTTTTTAGGAGGAATATATAATTCTATTTGATCGGAAAATAAAATCAGTCCAACTTTATCGTTGTTTTGTATTGCTGAAAAAGCTAAAGTTGCTGCTATTTCAGTAACTGTGTCTTTTTTAAATTGTGTTGAAGTTCCAAACAATTCTGAACCAGAAACATCAACCATCAACATCATAGTAAGTTCTCGCTCTTCTTCAAAAACTTTAATGTAAGGTTCGTTGTAACGGGCGGTTACATTCCAATCTATGGCTCTAATATCATCTCCGTATTGATATTGGCGAACTTCAGAAAAAGTCATACCACGACCTTTGAAAGTAGAATGGTACTCTCCTCCAAAAATATGATTAGACAGTCGTTTTGTCTTTATTTCTATTTTACGAACTTTTTTTAGAAGTTCTTTAGTTGTAGAACTCATTGATTAGAATTTTTTATACCAAACAGATTTTTTAAGATAAAAGTGATATTAATAGTTTTATCTATCGAATAATGATTGGGTATGTTTATAAGTTCTTGCTTTTTGAAAAACCAAAGTGTTTTGATCTTGTAATCCATAAGTTGCCTATTCGTTATGGAGTAAAAAAAGAGAAATAAAATACCTAAAGCTAATTCAAGTATAAATAACTCTTGGTGTTTAACTAGCCTTACCAATAAAAAGCAAGGAATTAAATAATAATATAAAAACATAGTAAACGCACTATGAATAAGGTGATTGTTTTTTGGTATTTCCCTATTTATAGTAGCATTTACGTTTATGTTTTTTAATGTATTCATTAATTATATTAATTCAACCACTCAAGTGGTAAAGGTGGTAGCTCTATCGATTTATTTACAGATGAACTTTTAATGGCAAACAAAGGAGTCTCTTTAATAGAAAGATTCACATTATGCTTAGAGCCTATTTCTTGAATCACATTTTTCATGCTTTTCTGTTGGCATAATACAAGATAATTCATTTGGATATTCGCTTCGGTTTGTAAGTCGAAACAATCAACCAAATAAGCTGGTTTGTCGTCTTTGTATACAACAGCTTCTGTACTTTTTTGTTTAGCCGTCTCTAAAATCTCCTTTTTTCCAGTCAGGGTTTTGTACGTTGTTAATTTAAATGTCATTACGAGCAAAATTTTTAGGGGTTATGTAATATTTTTTCTTTTTTTAGCGATTTAATTTTTAAAATATTGTTTTAAGGTACTTGAACTTCGTTAAGAATTGCGTTTATAATATCGATAGATGTCATGTTTTCAGCTTCAGCCTCATAAGTTATACCTATCCTATGTCTTAATACATCATAAGTCATAGCACGAACGTCTTCCGGGATAACATAGCCTCTTCTTTTTATAAAGGCATAACATTTTGCTGCCTTTGCAAGAGCAATACTACCACGAGGAGAAGAACCAAAACTAATCAAAGGTTTTAGTTGAGATAGATTATATTTTTCAGGATAACGAGTTGCAAAAATAATGTCTAGAATATATTTTTCAATCTTTTCATCCATATATACTTCATTAACAACTTCTCGAGCCTTAATGATTTGATCTATTGAAATTACAGGGTTAACCTTGCCAAAACTATTATTCAGACTTTGTCTCATAATAATTTGCTCATCTTGCAATTTAGGATAGTCGATTACAGTTTTAAGCATAAAACGGTCAACTTGAGCTTCTGGTAAAGGATACGTACCTTCTTGTTCAACAGGATTCTGAGTTGCCATTACTAAGAAAGGCTCGTCTAGTTTAAAAGTTTCGTCACCAATGGTAATTTGTCGTTCTTGCATTGCTTCTAGCAGTGCTGATTGAACTTTTGCAGGTGCACGGTTAATTTCATCTGCTAACACAAAGTTTGCAAATATTGGTCCTTTTTTAATAGAAAAATCATTTTCCTTAACATTGTAAATCATAGTACCTACAACATCTGCTGGAAGTAAATCAGGAGTAAACTGAACTCTGCTGAAACTTCCCTGAACAGCTTTCGAAAGTGTATTAATAGCCAAGGTTTTTGCTAACCCTGGTACACCTTCAAGCAAAATATGGCCATTTCCTAAGAGACCAATTAAAAGGCGTTCAATCATTGTTTTCTGACCAACAATTACCTTGTTCATTTCATTTGTAAGTATATCTACAAAAGCGCTTTCTCTTTCTATTTTTTCATTAATGGCTCTTACATCCACATCCATGTATATGATATTATAAGTTAAATTTCTTCAAACAAAGCTACAATAATAACACTTTTTTTGTTGTTAAAAGTAGGTTAAAGGTTGGCAATCATTAAGATTGATATTCTTTTAAAATTAAAGAGGTGTTTTCATAAACGGCATAAGTGTAATATTGTATCCAATCGCCTAAATTTATGTATGTACTTTTAGTATTTAATGGAATGGTTAAAGGTAGATGTCGATGACCGAAAATAAAAAAGTCGTAATGTTTAGTTGCTAGTTTACGCTTACAATATTGCACTAACCATTCATTTTCTTCTCCCAAAAATTTTGCGTCTTCATCTCCAGAAATTAGTTTGTTTTTTACAGACATATACTGTCCTAAAGAAACTCCTAAATCAGGATGAAGCCACCTAAATAACCATTTAAAAGGTTTGAAAGTAAACACTTTTTTCATTCGCTTGTACCCTTTGTCGTGAGGACCTAAACCATCACCATGGCCAATTAAAAAAAGACGATCATTAATTAAAAATTCTTTTGTAGTATGAAATACAGGAATGTTGAGTTCGGTTTCAAAATAATCATGCATCCATAAATCATGATTTCCAACGAAAAAATAAATAGGAATTCCACTATCTTTTATTTCAGCTAATTTCCCTAGCACCCTAACAAATCCCTTAGGGACGACTGTTTTGTATTCAAACCAAAAATCGAATAAGTCGCCTAATAAAAATAGAGCACCAGCATCTTTCTTTATTTCGTTTAACCAACGAACGAATTTCTGTTCGCGAGGAAAGCTTTGTGATCTTGTAGGTGCTCCTAGATGTTGATCGGAAGCAAAGTAAATTTTTTTATTTTCTGGAATATTGATTGAAATCAAACTCTATTTTTTTGGTAAAAATAACTATTTTATTAAGATTTGACGAAGACAATTTAGCTACTTTTGTTTTTGTAAAAAGGATTATTTATGGAGCCGTTTACTGATGAATACTTTATGCGCAAGGCCTTACAAGAAGCAGAAATTGCTTTCGATAAGGGAGAAGTGCCTGTAGGAGCCGTTATTGTTTTGAAAGGAAGAATTATAGCTAGAGCCCATAATTTAACTGAACAATTGAATGATGTAACTGCACATGCTGAAATGCAAGCCTACACTTCAGCTGCAGACTTTTTAGGAGGTAAGTATTTAAAAGATTGTATTTTGTATGTAACATTGGAACCCTGTCAGATGTGCGCTGGAGCTAGTTACTGGACGCAAATAGGAAAGATTGTTTACGGAGCTAGTGAGCCTAAGTTAGGGTTTAGCGTTCTTAAAACAAAATTGCATCCAAAAACTAAAGTAAAAGGAGGAATTTTAGAAGAGGAGTGTAGTAAGTTATTGAAGAAGTTTTTTATTGAAAAGCGGAATCTGAATTAGAATAATGTTTGTTGTTTAGTGCCACTTTCGTGTTCTAATAACCATTTTTTTCGCCATATTCCACCAGCATAACCTGTTAACGAACCATCAGAACCTATAATTCTGTGGCATGGTATAATAATAGATATCGGGTTCTTACCGTTAGCAGAAGCTACAGCTCTAATGGCTTTAACATCACCAAGTTTTTTAGATTGTTCCAAGTAGCTTCTTGTTTTGCCAAAAGGAACTTTTAGTAGTTCATTCCAAACACTTCTTTGAAACTTGGTGCCTACAGGTTGCAATACTAATTCGAACGTTTTTCGTGCTCCTGAAAAGTATTCTTTGAGTTGTGTGATACACTTTTGTAGTGATAGAGGAATCTCTATACTGTCAACAATATTTTCATCTTTAAATAGAATTGAGGAAATACCATTATTATTTCCTGTAATTTCTAGAGTACCTAACGGAGAGTTATAATATGCTTTATCTAACTTAGACATTAAAAATATCTTTAGAGTTTTGAGTAGTAATTTCGGAAATTTCTTCAAAAGAAAGTCCATAAATATCTACCAATTTACCAATAACTTGCGTTATGTAACTACTCTCGTTTCTTTTTCCTCTGTAAGGAGTTGGAGCTAGGTAAGGTGAATCAGTTTCTAAAACGATATGCTTAATGTCAATCTCATTCAAGAATTTATCAATTTTTCCATTTTTGAATGTAGCAACACCCCCAATTCCAAGCTTCATATTATAAGCGATAGCTCGCTTAGCTTGTTTTAAATCTCCTGTAAAACAATGAAATATACCAAATAAATCATCTCCTTTTTCATTTTCTAAAACTTCGAAAATTTCATCAAATGCATCTCTACAATGGATTACAATTGGAAGCTTTTTTTCTTTAGCCCATTGAATCTGAGTTCTAAAAGCTTCTTGTTGTTGTTTTAAAAATGTTTTGTCCCAATATAAATCGATACCAATTTCACCGATTGCATAAAAATTACGTTTGTTAATCCAGTTTTTAACATGAGCTAATTCCTCTTTATAATTTTCTTTTACCGATGTAGGATGTAATCCCATCATTAAAAATACATCATTAGGGTAGTTGTGCTCCAATGCTAACATGCTATCAGTGTATGAACTATCTATAGCAGGAATAAAAAAACGAGAAACACCAGCTTCCTTAGCTCTAGTTATCATTTCATTTCTGTCTTCATCAAATTGTTCAGCGTAAAGATGTGTATGCGTGTCTGTAATCATATTTTATAAAGTTTGTCATTAGATGTGCACAGTAATCTTTTCGATAGATTATTCAGCTTTATTCCTAAATGACGTATTTTTGTTTCGGATGTAAAAGTAAAGAAATGGGAAGTTTGAAAAAAGTATTGCGAAAAAAGAAATACGTAAAAATTAAGCTTAAAAAAATTGTAACCAACCATTTGGAATTAACAGCAAAAATTAATGGAATAAAAGGTAGATTTATTCTTGATACAGGTGCTTCAAACTCATGTGTTGGGTTAGATATGAAAAGCTACTTTAATTTAATTTCTAAAGAGAGTGAGGTAAAAGCTGCGGGTGCTGGTGCTATTGATATGGAAACACAGCAATCTGAAAATAACAGTTTAAAAATAGGAGATTGGAAAACCAAAACATGTGACCTAGTGTTATTTGACCTGACGCACGTTAATATGGCCTTAAAGCAGCATAAAGCTAAAGAAGTACATGGAATTATAGGTGCAGATATTTTGGAAAGAGGCAAGGCTTTAATCGATTATGATAAGAAGCTTTTATTTTTAAGAAAAGAGAAGAAAAAGAAGTTGAAAAAAGTACCTTTTTAAATTTAGTGTTTGAATTTTTGTATGAATAAATAATTTTTTTTAGCTTTTTTCTTACTGTTTTAGCATCTTGTTTTTCTTGTCGCGTAAACTATAAATGCTAATATTCATGATTTTTGATTAGTCTTAGTTCTGTGTTTTTTAACAGCTAAGTTCTTTTTTAGCTGTAACATTTTTTTGAGATACACGTCGAACTAGTGTAATATCAATTAAACTAAACATCATGAAATCATCAGCAAATAATTTAGTCTTAGAGAGAGGAATTTTAACTTCATCGTACAAACAAGAAATCAGAAGAAATATTCGTTCTATGAGAGCTCAATCATTATCAAAGATTAAAAGTAGTGTAAAAGGAGAGCGATCAAAGTTTATGAGTGAAACAGCGACAGCAATACGAGTCTCAATGTTTGTTGTAGTATTGTTATTAATTGTCTTTTAACTTAAGTTTTGTGTACTTTAGTAAAGTAAAGTTTTACTAAATGAAATTAAATATAAGTTACAGTATACTTCTACTAATAATCTTTCTTTTTATTGTAAATGGAAACGCACAAGAATATTTTACAGACACTGTAGGTGCAGTTTTCGAAAATAAAAGGGCAATTAAAAAGAAAGAATGGAATAGTAACTATGAGATGTTAGAGCAGTATAATAAAAACTTCAAGTATTATACAGTAGAGTCTAATAAGCTTAGTAATTTTCAAACTTGTTTTGTCATAAGAGAATATGATTCTGAAAGTATTCACTGGCTATTACTTTTAGATGAAAAACAGAAAGTCATAGATTTTTTGATGACTGCATATGATAATGCAGAGGGATTCTTAGAAATTAAGTCTGATTGTTACACAGATAAAATTACCGTAAATACTTACAATAGTTATGAAAAACCGGAAGAACAGATGGAATCATATGTGCCTTCCTCAAAAGGTTTTCTACTTAAGAATGATTTAATTTTTGAATATTCTGAGAGTTATGGCTCATCCTGTTGTCCTAGAGATCCTTTCAGAGACAGTGTAAAAGTCGGGTTAAAGGAGTTTGTCACCAAATTCGAGCAAGAGAATTCTATTTCTCTAAAGGAAACTTACATGGTAATTCAAGGTAAAGAAGGGGAAAAAACATATTATTTATCTTTCAAAGGATGGTCTAAAGCGATGAGAGAAAAATTTATTAAAAAACGAACTTATGAGGCAGCTTTCCTTAGGTCTAATACAAGCACAAAAGTAACTTACAACGACATAATTAAGAATAATAGGAAAGAGTTGATATTTAAATTGAATTAAATAAAAAGCTCTTCTAAATGTATGAAGAGCTTGATTATATATTGTTAAATAAGTTGATTAATTAACTTAAAACTTCTCTTATGCGTTTTACGGCTTCACGAAGTTGTAACTCAGAAGCAGCATAGGATAATCGAATGCAATTAGGAGCTCCAAAAGCAGCACCAGTTACACTAGCAACATTTGCTTCTTCTAATAGTAACATAGAGAAGTCATTCGCATCTTTTATCTCTTTACCTTTAATGGTTCTTCCAAAGAAAGCAGAAATATCTGGAAAAATATAAAAAGCTCCTTCAGGTACATTTAATTTAATGCCTTCTATTTTACCTAATAAACCTAAAACAATATCTCTACGAGATTTGAATTCATCTATCATATACTGAACTTTATCTGGAGTTGCCGAAACAGCTGTAATTGCCGCACGTTGGGCGATACAGTTTGTTCCTGAGGTAATTTGACCTTGCATTTTTGTACAAGCTTTAGCTATCCATTCAGGAGCACCAATAAAACCAATTCTCCAACCAGTCATGGCAAATGCTTTTGCCAATCCGTTAACAGTAATAGTACGGTCGTACATATTTTCAATAGCAGCAAAGCTAAAATGTGTTACACCGTAATTAATGTGTTCATAAATCTCGTCAGAAAGTATAAAAATATTTGGGTACTTCTCTAACACTTTTGCCAAAGCTCTGTATTCCTCTTCGGTATAAATACTACCACTAGGATTATTAGGAGAATTAAAGAAAACCATTTTTGTTTTCGGGGTAATTGCAGCTTCTAATTGTTCAGGAGTGATTTTAAAATCGTTATCAATAGAAGATGGAATTTCAACAAATCTTGCTTCGCACAGCGTAGCTATAGCTGAATAACTAACCCAATATGGAGCAGGAAGTAATACTTCATCTCCAGGGTTTAATAAAACTTGAGCAATATTTGCAATAGATTGTTTCGCTCCAGTTGAAACTACAATTTGTTTTGGCGTATACTCTAAATTATTATCGCGTTTAAACTTGTTACAGATAGCTTCTTTTAATTCAAGATATCCATCCACTGGTGTGTATGAGTTGTAATCTTGGTTGATAGCTTCTATAGCAGCGTTCTTAATAAAATCAGGAGTATTAAAGTCAGGTTCTCCCAAACTTAAACTGATAATATCTTTTCCTTCCGCTTTTAATTCTCTTGCTTTAGCTGCCATTGCTAAAGTCTGTGAAATAGGTAAACTATTAATTCTGTTAGATAATGCTTTAGACATTTTTGTTGTGTTGGTTATGCTAATTGTGGTTTTTTCCCAAGTTCTGCTATATGCTTTAAGTGCTCTATAACTGCTCTTCTTGTTGTTTTGTATTCATGATAAGGTAAGTTGAACTCTTTAGCTGTTTCTTTAACTATTTGAGCAATTTTCTTGTAATGAATATGAGAGATATTTGGAAAAATATGGTGTTCTACTTGATGGTTTAATCCTCCAGTATAAAAATTGATAAACCAGTTCTTAGGTGCAAAATTAACTGTAGTATATAGTTGATGAATTGCCCATGTATTTTTAATATTTCCATCTTTATCTGGTAAAGGCATTTCAGTTTTAGGAACTATATGCGCTAATTGAAAAACAAAACTTAGAATAATTCCTGCCGTGTAATGCATCACGAAAAAACCAATTAATACTTTCCACCAAGCTATATTTAATACTAAAATTGGTAATACAAGCCATAAGGCATAGTATACAATTTTAGAGATGATCAGCTTAGTCCATTCTACTCTCGGGTTAGGGAATTCTCCGTAAGAAAGTTTTCTTTTCAGGTACCCATGCATCTGCTTAAAATCAGTAGTTATAGCCCAATTAATAGTTAACAAACCATAAAGTAGTGGAGAGTAATATTTTTGATATTTATGAAAAGGAAGCCATTCCGAATGTTTAGAAAAACGAATAATTCTTCCGGCATCTATATCTTCGTCGTGATCTTTTATATTAGTGTAAGTGTGGTGTAGTACGTTGTGTTGTACTTTCCAGTTGTAAACATTACCTGCAAGAACATATATACTACTTCCCATTAATTTATTTACCCACTTTTTGCTAGAAAAAGATTCGTGGTTACTATCGTGCATTACGTTCATTCCAACCCCAGCCATACCAATTCCAATAACTACTGTGAGTAATAACTGTAACCATTGTGACATATTAACGGTTAAAATAATAATAAAAGGAGCAAAGAATAAAGCAAACATAATAATTGCTTTTATATATAATTTCCAATTACCAGTTCTTTTAATCTCATTTTCTTTGAAGTAATTATTGACTCTCTTATTCAAAGTTCTGAAAAACTTTGCATTGTCTATTCTGGAAAACTTTATTGATTTCATATCGTAATTTAAAGTTGTAAAAATAATTCTTTTTGTTGATGTTAAATAGTGAACTAAACTTTTTAATTATAAAAGCTTTGTTAATTCAACAAAATTACATTTTGTTGTTATTTTTGCCAATGTAATTTTAGCACTATGGACCTTATTTTAAAATACTTTCCTAATTTAACGGAAAATCAAATACAATGTTTTGAAAAATTGCAAGAACTTTACGAAGATTGGAATTTAAAAATTAATGTGGTATCAAGAAAAGATATAGATGAGTTGTATCTACGTCATGTTTTACATTCTTTAGGAATAGCAAAAGTAATGCAATTTAAACCTGGAGCAAAAGTAATGGATGTGGGTACAGGAGGTGGCTTTCCCGGAATTCCTTTAGCAATTTTATTTCCTGAAACTAAATTTCATCTAGTAGATTCTATTGGGAAGAAGATTAAAGTTGTTAATGAAGTATCTGAAGGCTTAGGTTTAGAAAATGTAAAAACTACACATGGAAGAGTTGAAGAGGTTAATGAAACTTATGATTTTATTGTGAGTAGAGCTGTAGCACAAATGGAAACATTTCATCGATGGATAAAGAATAAAGTACATAAGAAACACATTCATGAACTTAAGAATGGTATTTTGTATTTAAAAGGTGGAGATTTAGAAGAAGAACTTAGTAAATTTCCCAAAGCTACAATTTATGATTTACCAGATTATTTTGAAGAATCATTTTTTGAAACTAAAAAAGTAGTACACTTACCTGTAAAATATAAAGGCTGAAGTTTTATACTCCAGCCTTATAGAGACTTAAATAAAAGTCATCTTTCATAGTAATTATACAAAATTGTATATTAATTTGTAGAGAATTGCCATTGTTTATCACCATTGGTAATTCCTACACTTAAATCTCCTGAACGTAAAGAAACCCCTTCAGCGCTTCCTGAACCAGATGCTGAGTCGAATGTTCCGTTATTTTCTATAAAACGAAGCCCGCCGATTTCTGGTACATTGTTACTAAAAGTTACTTTATATACCTTGTCGCCTGTTTTAGTTAGTGTAGCAGTTGCATCAGATTCTGTTACTTGTGGAGTTTGGTTTACATTATATTGTAAGATACCGTTGTAGCTTGTCGTTAAGCTAGCAGGAAGTTCCACAAATTTAGCTCCATCAGGTACGCCATTTTCGTCCTTACTACACGATAAAAATAAAATAAAGGCAAATGCCATAATCACTTTTGAAATTTGTTGAATGGTTTTCATAATTGTTTCGATTAAAAAATTTGATATGAAAGTATTCTGAAAATAAAATGTAAAAATTGAAATGTGGATTACTTACGGTTTCATGTGTCTAAATAAAACTGATTTAAGGACTAAATTATTCGAAGTCGTTTCAAAATTTCAGCTTTATAAGTCCGTCCTACTGGAATACTATTACCCTGCAAGTCGATACTTTGATCAGCTTCTGAAAAAGAATGAATAAAATTCCAGTTTATTAGATAAGATCGATGTGTTTGTATAAACTGTTCATTATTTAATGTTTTCAATAAACCAGTAATAGAATTTCGAACAGAAAATTTCTTATTATCCTTTGTTACTATAGAGCAATAATTTTTAGAGTCTGTATGTGCATAGAGGATGGAATCAATTTTTAATTTGTGTAATTTATTTCCACTTCTAACAAAGAGTTCAGATGAAGATACATAATGTGTTTCGTCTTTTTTATGGAACGATTTTTCAGCTAATATAAGAGCAGCCTTTAAATCATTCTCTTTAACAGGTTTGGTTAAGTATGCAATAGGAGAAACATCTATAGCTCTTGTAATGGTGTCATCGTCAATTTCAGAAGTAACAAAAACGATAGGAGTTTGGTATAATTCTTTAATTTTTTTAGCTAATTGTATACCAGCTTCTCTTTTATGTAAATGAATGTCAATTAAGGCTAAGTCTGGTGTTAATAAACCAATTTGTTCAAGAGCATCAAAAGTATCATCTGAACTTCCTATACAGTCATGACCAAGTTTTTCTACTGTAATTTTAATATCTTCTAATTGAAAGATTTCGTCTTCAACAATATATAGCTTCATTAATTTTAAAATTTAAGTATAAAGAATAATCTTAAGCGCTTAAACTATCTGACTCTTTAGGTAAACTCTTAAAATCTTTTATTGGAAAAGATAATTCAAATTTTGTGCCTATTCGTTGTTCTGAAGAAACTTTAATGTCTCCATTATGGATTTGAACAAATTTATAAACTAAGTTTAAACCAAGTCCAGACCCTTTTTCGCCGTGTGTTCCTGAAGAAGAGTTATTTTCGGTAAGTGTAAAAATATTTTTGAGTTGTTCTCTAGGGATACCAATACCAGAGTCAGTAACCGTAAAATGTAGCACGTTAAATTTTTTGAGTACTGAAATTTTAATAGTACCATTTTCGGTGTATTTAATAGCATTATTAATTAGGTTTCTGAAAATTAGATGAAAACCACCTTTGTCGAATGTTATTATTTCATCTTTTTTAATGTCTAAGGCAACTTTAGTATTTTTAAGTTTTGCATGATAACTATAGCTTTCAATAATTTCTGTTAGTTCTTGTTGAATAGACATTTCTTCTTCATTATAACTATATCCATTCATTTGTTGTACAGACCAACTCAAAAGATTATCAAGAGTGTTTGATAATTTTTCAGAATTGCGTTGTAATTCTTGTGAAAGCAGATTTGTTTTTTCATAATCTTTTTTATCGATATAATGATTAATAACTTTTCCTACACGCTGAAAAGGAATCAACATACCTCTTAGGTCGTGAGAAATTATAGAAAATAAGCGAGTTTTAGTTGAATTCAGTTGAGCTAATTCTTTTTTTTGTCTATTTAGTTTATTATAAAAATAATATCCAAATAGAAACAAGAATACAAATGAAATTAGAGAAAGAATTAATAGTTGTTGTTTGAACTTAGCTTGTGATATTAACTGTTCTTTTTTAGCATTTTCTTCATTCAATTTAGCAATTTTAAGTTCTTTATTTTTAGTGTCATATTTCTTTTCTAGTGCAGCGATTTTTTCTTTAGTATCCACGTTATTAATAGAATCGTAAAGAGAATATGATTTTTTATAATGAAAAATAGCAGTTTTATATTTACCTATTGCATTAAAATACTTAGCTGATTCCTTATGGAATATTTGCTGATACTCAAGATCTTTATTTTTGTTTAGCACACTTTTAAATTCAGCTAAATAGCGCTTGGCCAGCGATGTATTGCCATTGGAAAGCGAAGAAGAAATTAATTTTTCAATAACAGCTAACTTTTTATAATATCGGTATTTATGCTCTTTAGAATTAAGACGCTCGTATGCTTTTTGATAATGCAATAATCCTTGTTCATTATCATTGAATAAATCAAAATAGATGTCTCCTTTATTCTTGATTAACTCGGTAGTGATACTCCACATATTCATTTTTTCAGAAAGAATTAAACCTGAATCATTAAATATTAGAGCTTTGGATCTGAGTTTTCTTTTGGTATATTGTTTAGCAAGAGTTAAGTAGCTTCTTAATACAACTTCGTCAAGTTGTTGTTGCTTTGCAGCCTTAATTGCTTTCTTAATGTATTTGTTAGCTTGATCGAATATTTTTTTATTATTATACATTAAGGCAAGTATAAAATAAGAACTGGCAGAGTCTTTACTGTCATATTTTTCTTTAATAGTAATAGCTTTTAGTAAATTACGAACAGCATTTTCAAGTTTATTCTGGTTATAATATTGAATACCTAAATTGTGATATAAATTTGCAGTCTTGGAAGTATCTTTCAAACGTAATAAAAACTGGATTGCAGAATCGGAATATTGGATTGAGTTTTCGTAGTTGTTTAAACTGTTTAGTAAACTTCCCATTTGTTGATAGTAACTAGCCCACATTGGATTAGCCTTATTATGAATAAGTACTTTTCTTGCAGCATGCATATTTTTCTTAGCTTTTTTTAACTGCTGATTTCTCATATAAATAGTTGCTTTTGCTATGTAAGCTTCAGCAATAGCAGGATGTTTAGGAAATTCTTTTTTATAAATAAGTGATTTGTTTGCGTAGAAGTGAGCTGAATCTCTTTGCTTTTTATCTTCAAATCGAATAGCGATATTGTTGAGGATGTATATTTGATTTGCTTTAGAAACCTTATTTAGATACTGCTTATCAGTTAGAATAGCAGTGTCTATATTCGAAATAGTATCTATTTTTACTTTCCATTCCTGATAAATTACATCACTCTTCTGAGAGAAACAGATGGTGGTTATAAACACAAAAATTAAGAGTAGTTTTCTAAACACGTAATTGGTTTTTGTAGTTAAAGATAAAACATTTAAAACTTAACAATATTGTTTATAAAAGCAAAAGCGGCTATATTACATTGAATATAGCCACTTTAACTTATGTTTTGATAAAGAGTTTACTATTGTTTTTCTCCATCAAAAACTACATTTACTAATCCTCTTTCTATATTTAAATCATCAAAACGCATGTCAATTTCAATTTCTGTTGCATATTCTCTTTCAATAACAACCGAAGTAAATTCCTTAAAATTATTCATACGCCCAAATTGTACACCATGAATAGAAGGAATACCATTACTAAAATCTAGTCGATATGTTTTACAACCTGTTTGTACAATTTTACAGATCCCTTTTTTAGTATGAACACCAGGAGCTTCTAAAGTTCCCATATAAATTCCAACTACTTGTTCTGGTAAATCAGCGATCTGATTCGATTCACATTCATAAAAAGCATTTCCTGAATATACATGTAGACTTTCATTATTATCTATATGAGTTTCTCCATCATTTACATGTATACTTCCGTTACCAGTCACAATACTTACATTTCCGTTGGATGCATCAATACCTAAATCACCAGTTTTGATACTTATACTACCGTTTCGTCTTGTTTTAACACGTTGATTTCCATTTTTGATATTAGTAGAGTTTCCTTTAGTAGTAATTGTTTGATTCCCGTTTCTAATTTTGGTGTTGTCTCCTTTTGTTGAAATACTTTGATGTTGTGTGTTTAAGTTTACATTACTGTAAGTTCCTGATGATATTAAATCTCCTTCAAATGCTAGTACTTTACTGCCAGAAATACTTCCAATACTTAAGCTATTATCGTCTGAATCTATAGTTATACCTAGTTTTTTACCACTATATAAAGCAGTAGCGGTATAAATTTCATCGTCTTGTGTAAATCTCACATTTCGTATAGATGTTAGTCCATTACTAAAGTGAAGATTATACGTGTTTCTACTTCCTTTCTTTATAGTGCAAGTGCCTTCAGGGTTTACAATAGTCTTACCACTTAACTTAGTAAGTGTTCCTTCATACGTACCAATTAGATTTTGAGGTAATTGTCGTTTAAGTACATGTTTCTCTTTGTTAATAGAGTTTGTTGAAAAAGCGCCTACAGCTATGAAAAGCCCGATTGCTAGAAATATTGAATTTAGTTTGTTTAAATAGTTCATAATAATTGTTTTATAGATAAGTTTCTAGTATCTAATCAAACTTAATACCTAAAAAACGGAAAATATTTTAGCTGTGGAGGAACGACCAAAACCTGTGGTCTTTTGCCTTAGAAAAAGTGATGAAGGAATAAAATAAAAAACGAGTTAAATCATAATTAACTCGTTTTTTAAGACGTATTAATGTTGTTTACGATTTAAAGTCTAAAAATCTTGTGATTTTCAGTGTTACTTCCACTTTGAATTTGTAGAAAATATAAACCCGATGATAAATAGGGTACTTCTATTAAAACAGTATTGTCGATAACCTCTTTCTCGCCAGAAAGAAGAAGTTTACCATCATTATTATATAGTTTAAATACTATTTTTGAAAATCTCTCAATAGCACTTAAATTCAATTTATCAGTAAACGGATTAGGATAAACTAACCATTTTTTTCTTTCATTAGATTTAATATCAGTGTCTGTACTCAAAATACATCCTTTAGCTATAGAGTGAGAATCTTTAATAATATCAGCGATTTTTACAGCTGTAAAACTTTTGTTAGTTGTATAATCAAAAAAGGCATGATCAATTATAGAATCAGAAGCACCTAAGAAATCTTGAAGAAGTGTAGTTACAGTCTGACGGTAATCGTACTGTACAGTTTCCAATTGATAATTGTTATCTGAAGTAGCCTCAGACAAATCTACATTTGTTCCAGAAACTCCTCCATTAACAGGTTTTCCAAATAAAAACATAGGAGCGATCTCTCCATGATCCGTACCAAGATTTCCATTTTCTTTTGCTTTTCTTCCAAATTCAGAATAGGTAAGCCCAACGACATCGTCGCTTAACGATTGCTCATTTAAATCTTTTACAAATGCTTCAATTGCGGTAGATACTTCGTTTAATAAATCATGATGTTTACCCTTAATATCACCATTATCTTGATTTTGATTATTATGAGTATCAAAACCACCAATACTAACTAAGTAGACTTTGGATTGTAATCCGCCACTGATTAGTTTGGCAACAGTTTTTAGCTGGTTAGATAAGTTATTATCTTCATAACTAGTTGCATTTTTACCTTTAGTAAATGCGTCTGAGATAGATTTTGAATATTTGTTTGATGTTTTATTAACATCAATAATATAAGCTAATTCAGTGCCAAAATGTGAATTAGGAATATTTGCAGGAGGCTGCCCACCTAATCCATTTATTTCTGTAAAGAATCCGGCAGGATCCTGTCCTGTAATATTAATAGATAAACCATGCTCTTCGGCTCCGTGAAACCCAAGTTCTGTTTTAGTAGAACCAATTTGAACTCCTAAAGGATACGCTTCTTCTAATTGTTCAGGATAATATTTTTCCATGAAACGACCAATCCAACCTGAATTTTTACCATTATTCCAACTATTTCCATCGTTTCCGGTTGAGTAGATGTCTTTAGAAGCGAAATGACTTTTGTTTTGTGAAGGATAACCTACCGATTGAAGAATTCTTAATTCTCCTTCATCGTACAATGATTTAAAACCCGTTAACGCAGGGTGCAATCCTAATTGCTGATCATCAGCCAAAGTTTTATCCAATTTGATGAAGCTGCTAGCTCCAGAATTTGGAATCTTAATAGTAGGTCTTAAATTTGCATATACATCATAATTGTTAAGTGGAATAGCGGTATTCAAACCATCATTTCCACCAACTAAATTTACTAATACAAGTTTTCTGTTTGAAATATCTCCACAGTCTATCGATAAATCAATAGTTTTAAGCAGCGCATTTAGTTCAAAAGGCATCAAGCCTAAGGCAGAAGTAGCTGTCGCTAGTTTTATGAAATTTCGTCTTTTCATGAGAGTGATTTTTGGGGATTGTTGAACTATGTTAATTGAAATTCAGGAGCATTAATCATTTGAATAATAAGAGCATCTAGTCGTGATTTAACAACTGTTTCATCTCCAGATGCTTCAAATTCAAGCCAAGCATTTGTCCAATAATAGTCAGGGAAGCCTTCAAGTAAGTTTTGAGCAAAATATGCCTTTCTCTCTATACTAATTGATTCAGGATATAAATAATCTACCAATTCAGTAATCAGATCTGAGGCAATTGAAGGTTCATTAATATTGTTTTTAATAAAATTAGGAGTGTTTAACTCTACCCTAATTTTACCATTATAAAAAATCTTATTTCTACCAGTTATTAAGCTTTCAATAAGCTTGTATCTTGAAAGAACGGTGTTTGAAGAAAACCAATGGCGATCAAAATCTGGGCTTTGGTAATGCGCAGGATAACCGGCTACCGAATCGGGAGCCCAAAACTTCATACCTGCAGTAGCTAAATAGAAATTGTGAACAAAATTAAAGAAAACGTAAAAATCATCAACTGCAGTTTCAGGATTTGGAATTTCTATCTTAAAGAAAGAAGTAAGTTCATTTAATAATTGTAGCGGACTCTTTACAATACTTCCTATAATTTCGTCACTATCGTCTGCGTTATCTAAATCATAAAAATGATTCGACAATAAAAGTTTCTTCAGAGTTGGTAAAACTTCATAATTATTTGCCCTCAATTCGAAAGCTAAAGGTTTTATAACATTCTGTTCAATGGTAGTATTCCATTCACTTTTTACAAAATAGCGGTATAATTTTCTAACAAAAGAGACTGCGGTAGCCTCTTTACTAAACACCATTTCAACAAAGTCATCCAACTCTTTAACTACGCCATCCTCTGTATCACTACCTTTTACTACAAAATTATCAAAAGCATGACTGAAGGTTTTGTCTTCTTTGGAGTGTGCGTTTATTTTAATTTTTCCTATTGGTAAGTTAGTGTCAGAGTCAATAATATTTCTTTCATGTTCAATCTTAATTCCAGAAAAAACTCTTGCCGCCTGTTGGACGTCTTGTTCTGTATAATTTGTATAATCACCACTTCCAATTTGCTCTCCTTTTAAAATAGTGAATAATTCTAAAAATTCTCGTGCATAATTTTCGTTAGGATTATTTGCATTATTTTGAGTATTATTTAAATAATCTAACATCGAGTTATCAAAAGTTATTTTTTTTGATAACGTTTTTAAATTTCCAAGCGCATAATGCTCTAGTAAACTCATATGATCATAAAAACTAGTAGAAGTTCCAGATCCATTATCTTTTGAAACAGTAAAAGACGTATGCAGAAAGAACATCATTTTTTGTTTTAATGAGTTTTTATGTAGTGAATTGTACCACCACCAAGAAGTAATAATTCTTCTTTTTCTAAACTGCCCTTCAAATTCTCGAGGATCTTTTTTTGAAGAGATCCAATAACCATCGGGAGCTGTATCTGGTTTGGGGTCATAAGGCTCTTTCCAGAGGTCGGGTTCGTCTAAAACAAGCTTATTGAATGCTTGTTCTGGTGTTAAAGCAGCAAATTCTTGCAATAAATCTTTATTGTAATTGAAAGAGGTTCTACGTAATAGGTGTTTTGCCCTACGCAAACCTAGGATTTCTGTGTTTTGATCGAGATGAGTCATTTTTTGGGGATTATTTTATTGCGTTATAATTGATAACAGCATAAAAAGATTACTCTAAATTTAAAAAATATTTCTATTAAAACGATGAAAGAATGTAAATATTTTATTATAATTTCTATTTTTATTTAAAATAAAATGTATTGATTATTAGTGTTATATGATTTTTTTGGCTGGTAGTTTTAGTGCAGTTTTTTCTGTTTTTTTTTCAAAAATTAATATCCACGCAATTTCGAGTTAAGACTCACGTTCTTATCTAAATCTTAAAACATATAACCCCTAAAATCAGTCAAATAATGAAACTAATGAATTTTTTTAAAGTAGTATCAATGGTATTGTTACTCTTTTCATTTAAGCATATTCACGCCCAACGTATTTATGTTTCAAAATCAGGAAGCGACGCCAATCCTGGTACAATAACTAAGCCTTTTAAAACGATAAGTAAAGCATCATCAATAGCAAAACCAGGAAATACAATTGTTATTGGAGGAGGAACTTATGAGGAAACGATTAAACCTACCAAATCAGGAACCGCAGGTAGCCCCATAGTTTATACTTCTAAACAAGGAGAGAAAGTAATTATTTCTGCTATGCAAGCGCTAAGCGGTTGGAGAAAGGATAAAGGAGCTATTTATAAAGTAAAAGTAAACTGGGATTTAGGTCAAGAAAACTTTATAATGAATGGAAGCACAGCGATGGACCTAGCTAGATGGCCCAATAATACAGACGGAAAACCTTTTACGCTAAATTCGTTAAGAAACGACGGAGGGAGTAATAAAAATATAGTCAATGGTGCTTACTTAACGTCGTCAAAAATTCCAGGAATTAACTGGAAAGGTGGATCAGTTTTTTTCTATGGAGATAAACCAGGAGCAGGTTGGATAGCTTGGAAAGCTTTTATTACTTCTAGCTCTTCCGGAAGAGTAAATTTTAAACTAGATAAAAGCCCTTCATGGATACGTACTTTTCATGCTCCAGCAGATAAAGGTGATTTTTATTTAGAAGGAGTAAAAGGAGCTTTAGATTACCAAAATGAATGGTGGTTCGATAGCGCAACAAAAGAATTATTTGTACAGTTGCCAGGCGGTGCTGCTCCAAAGAACGGATTGGTTCAAATGAGAAAAAGAAAAATTGCAATCGATTTAAATAACAGAAGCTACATTCATATTACCAATCTTGCAGTTTTTGGTGGTGCTATAGAATTAAAGAAGAATGCTAACAATAACAAACTTTATGGAGTTTCTTCATTTTACGGAAATCACACACAAGGAGTTTTCAAAGGATTTAATGCAGGAGCGCCAAGTGTTGAGGTTAATGGAAGAAATAACAGCATCGAAAAATGTGAAATAGCTTTCAATGCTGCCACTGGAATACGTCTTGGAGGAAATTTGAATGTATTAAAAAACAATTATATACATGATTTCAATTATTTGGGATCTTACGATGCACCATTAGTAGCTAGAGGAGGAACTGATAATAAAATTATAGGAAATACTATTTTTAACGGAGGAAGAGATGGAATTAACTATAATGGGAATCGTTGTGAGATTGCTTATAATGATGTGTATAAGAGTAATTTAATTGCTGATGATTGCGCAACTTTTTATACTGTAGGAGGTCCACAGAATACTGAGATTCACCATAACTGGTTTCACGATTCTGCTTCTAGAGGATCAAAGAGAAAAGCAGCTGGAATCTATTTAGATAATGATGCGGAAGCATTTTCTGTGCACCATAACGTAGTTTGGAATGTAGAGTGGACTGGAGTTCAGATTAACTGGAATGGTAAAAACATTGATATTTTCAATAATACTTTAGTGAAGACTAAAGGAGGTGCTATGGGAGCTTGGCATAAAGCAGGAACAGCATTTTCTAATGTTAAAGTATGGAATAATATTGCTGATGTTAAAAAGGTAGATGATCCAACAACTCAGGAAGATGAAGGTACTTTTGAAAGAGATGCAGATAAACAAAATAATATCATTACTAAAGTAGGATTTACAAATTATCAAGGGAATAATTTTACACTTACTTCAAGTTCACCTGCTGTTGATACTGGTAGAATAATTTCTAAGATAACTGACAATTTTAAAGGTAAAGCACCAGATGCTGGAGCTTACGAATTAGGAGCAAAAAATTGGGTGGCTGGAATCAATTGGGACCCTTCTTCATCACCAACTGGTCAAGGTTGTTATGGCCTGCCAGGAGAATCTTGTAATGAGACAAATGAAATGATTGCGTTTGTAAATCCAGTAAAAATTATAGCGCCAAAGAAAGCATATAATTTTGAAGTTAAGTATTCAGCAAAGATAAAAAGAGAAATAGTAGTAGAACTTTGGTCGGCTACAAGTTGGTTAGGATCTGGAAGTGTAGTAGTAGATGCTGGATCTAAAACGGCAAATATTACTGTTGATTTAACGACAATTCCAAAAGTAAGGTTATATTTACACATATCAAGACCTTAGGAAAAACATGGAAAGAAGCTATAGATACAGATCAAGTTGATAACATTGAAGTAAAAGATCAAATTTTTACTGATAGTGTAAGTTTCAAAGATGCACTTACAACTGTTTTTCAAGCAAATTCATACACGCTTAATGTTAATTATGAAGCATCTCAAGACAGAGAACTTGTACTAGAATTCTGGTCCTCTAATACTTGGGTAGCTCAAAAAAATGCAATTGTAACCCAAGGGAAAGGAATCAAAACAATAGTAATCGATTTACCAAGTTTACCTGCACCAGGAAATAATTATGTGTTTAAAACCCATATTAGACCTTTAAATTCGACATGGCAACAAGCTATTGTAAGAGATCAGATAGATGGCGTTGTAGTTAAAGCACTACAAAGTCAGGTAGTATCAAATGGTGTTTACGTTATTGAGTCTGTATTGAATAACCAAAGGTTACTTTCAAGAGTTCAAGAAAACCATTCTGCAAGAATGATTAATCCAGGTAATTTTGACGATCAAAAATGGCAATTTACTCATCTTTCAAATGATGTTTATGTAATTAAGAATGTGGGAACTAATAGATATTTGGAGGTTCCTTATGCTAAATGTACAGATGGAGCTAATGTTGCAACATGGACCGATTCAGGAAATCAACATAAACAATGGAAAGTAATAGAAAATGGAAAAGGAATATATGGTTTAAAACCAGTGCATTGCCTCAGTAAAGGTTTGGATAGAGCGGCTGGAGCTTTAAATGCTAATGTTCAAGTTTGGGATTATAAAACGACCAATAATAATCAAAAATGGAAGCTAAAACCTTTAACGTCTGCTAGAAAAAGTAGTGTAAAGGTAAGTAAGATTCAAGTTTTCCCTGTTCCTTTTAAAGATATACTTACGCTGAGAAGTCAGGAAAACTTAAAAGGTTCAAAAATTAGAGTTTTAGATATAAATGGTAGTATTATTCTTTCAAAAAATATTACCTCAGATACCCAGGAGAAAGATATCCAGTTGGGTCATATCCAATCAGGTGTATATTTCATTGAGATAAAAACCAAGAATGGTGTTAAAGTTAAACAAGTAATAAAGTAAGTTAAACAAAAATATGCTAGGTTTAGAAACCTAGCATATTTTTTATTTTTAGTAGGTGCTATTTACTAGTACCAACGCTTTTTATTTTTTTTAGAAGCTGTAGATTTTCTTCCTTTTTTGTGTTTGCTGATTGTATTGGGCTGTTTCTTATGTTTCGGTTTGGTTAATGGGAATGGATGATCTTCAATAATTTGAATTTTTCTTTGTAATATTTCCTGAATTAACTTAATATAACTTGTTTCGTCCGCACTACAAAACGAAAATGCAATTCCTGATTTTCCAGCCCTTCCAGTTCGCCCAATCCTATGGACGTAAGTTTCAGGGATATTCGGTAAGTCAAAATTTATAACAGCATCTACTTTAGTAATGTCAATTCCTCGGGCAGCGACATCGGTAGCTATTAAAATAGTCGCCTTATTACTTTTGAATGTAGCTATTGCTTCATTTCTTAAAGATTGAGATTTGTCTCCATGAATACTAGTTACCTTGTAACCATTTTTAGAAAGCGTCTGCTCTAATTTATCAACACCAAATTTTGTTCGTCTAAAAATAATAATTCGTCCATTAATAGTGTTTCTCAATAAGTGTAAACATAAGTCTGTTTTATTTTTCTTAGGAACATAGTAGAGTAATTGACCGATACTTTTAGAGACGGAGTCGTCAGCGTCTATTTCAATTTTTTCAGGTTTATTTAAAATAGAACTAGCGAGCACAGTTATTTTTTCAGGCATTGTTGCTGAAAAAAGTAATGTTTGCTTTTTACGAGGACACAAGGCTTCGATCTTTCTTACATCGTTAATAAAGCCCATGTCCAACATTAAATCTGCTTCATCTAAAACAAAAGTAGTTAAGACAGTTAAATCTATATGACCTTGTATATGTAAATCTATTAATCTACCTGGAGTAGCAATTAAAATGTCAACTCCTTTGGCTAGTATATCTTTCTGAGGTTCGATAGATACACCACCATAAACAGCTGTAGTTCTTAAATTACTGTATTTACCATATTTCTTAAAGTTTTCTTCAATTTGTATGGCTAATTCTCTAGTCGGGCTTACAACTAAGGCCTTGATTTTCTTTGAGCGTTTTTCAGCATCTTGTTTATCAAATAATTGATGTAGTATAGGTAAAGCAAAAGCAGCGGTTTTACCAGTTCCAGTTTGTGCTGAAACGATAACATCTTTATTGTCTAGAATTACAGGAATAGCTTTTTCCTGAACCAATGTTGGGGTATGGTAACGCTCTTCATTAATTGCTTTCAAGATTGAATTATGTAATGGTAAGTCTGAAAATTGCATCAAGTATTTTTTTACAAAGGTATACTAAAGAAGAACATTTGTGATTTTTATTTTCTGATTTTTAATTTTTAGAGAGCACAAAAAAAGCAATCCTGTAATAGAATTGCTTTTTAGTTTGTAATGTAGAAAAATATTATCCTAAGAAAGGGTAACGATAATCCGTAGGAGTAACGAAAGTTTCTTTAATTAATCTAGGAGAAACCCAACGTAATAAATTTTGGGCAGAACCAGCTTTGTCATTAGTTCCAGAAGCTCTAGCACCTCCAAAAGGTTGCTGGCCAACAACAGCACCAGTAGGTTTGTCATTAACATAGAAGTTTCCTGCACAGTTTTCTAAAGCTTTTGTTGCTTCAACGATAGCGTATCTATCAGTTGAAAAGATGGCGCCTGTTAAAGCATATTCAGAAGTAGCATCTACTAATTTTAAAGTATCAGCCCAGTCTTTATCTTCGTATACATAAATTGTAACTACAGGTCCGAATAATTCAGTTTCCATAGTAGTATACTTAGGGTTAGTGGTTAAAATAACAGTAGGTTCTATGAAATAACCTTTAGATTTGTCATAGTTTCCACCAGCAATAACTTCAGCATCGCTATCTTCTTTAGCTTGATCGATATATTTAGCTAATTTATCAAAAGAACCTTCATGGATCACAGCTGTAATAAAATTACTCATATCTTCTGGTGATCCCATTTTGAAAGAAGCAATATCTTCTTTTACATATTCTAATACTTCATTTGCCATTGATTTTGGTAAATAAACTCTAGAAGCAGCAGAACATTTTTGTCCTTGGAATTCAAAAGCACCACGAGAAATTCCTGTAGCAACTTGTTTAGGGTTTGCAGATGGATGGGCAACGATAAAGTCTTTACCACCAGTTTCACCTACAATTTTAGGATATGTTTTATAGGTGTGAATATTTGTACCTATTTGTTTCCAAAGTTCTTTGAATACAAATGTTGAGCCAGTAAAATGTAATCCCGCAAAATCTGGTGATGCTAAAACAACATCTGTGATTTCAACAGGGTCACCATAAATCACATTAATTACACCATCAGGAACACCAGCTTCTTTAAAAATATCAACAATTACCTTTGCTGAGAAGATTTGGCTATCAGATGGTTTCCACACAACAGTATTTCCCATCATTGCAGCTGAAGCAGGTAAATTTGCAGCAATTGCAGTAAAATTGAAAGGAGTAATTGCGTACACAAAACCTTCTAAAGGTCTGTACTCAACTCTATTCCATATACCGTCATCAGAATTTGGTTGTTCGTTGTAAATATCAGACATGTACTCTACGTTAAAACGTAAGAAATCTATAAGTTCACAAGCAGCATCAATCTCAGCTTGATGTACGGTTTTAGATTGTGCAATCATGGTGGCTGCATTGATTTTTGCACGGTAAGGACCAGCAATTAATTCAGCAGCTTTTAAAAAGATTGCAGCACGCTGTTCCCAAGGCATTTGAGACCATTCTTTACGAGCCTCTAAAGCAGATTTAATAGCTTTTTCAGCATGAGTTTTATCTCCAACATGATAAGTTCCTACAACATGTTTATGATCATGTGGAGGTGTCATGTTTTGGGTGTTTCCAGTTCTAACTTCTTCACTACCAATATACATTGGTACGTCTACAGAACCGTTAAAATATGCTTCATATTGTTTTGAAACGTTCTCACGTTCAACAGAACCTGGAGCATAACTTTTTACAGTTTCGTTAATAGCAACAGGTACATTAAAAAATCCTTTTCCCATGGTTGTTTGTTTATTGGTTTTAATATGATAATTTTGGCTCACAAATGTACAACTTTTAAGTGAGCATTTTTGGAACATCCTAAGTTCCATATCTTATAAAACTATTTATTTCTATTACAATTAAATTATAAATACAGATGTGTACTGTAAGTTTTTTACCATTAGGGAATAATGATTTTATGTTAACATCGAATAGAGATGAAGACCCAGCAAGAAGAACCATTCCACCTCAAAAATATAGTGTAGGAGATTCTGTATTGATATTTCCAAAAGATGAAGTTGCAGGTGGAACTTGGATAGGTGTAAATAACGCTTGTAGACTTATTTGTTTATTGAACGGAGGTTTTGAAAATCATGTTCGGAAATCATTTTATAAAAAAAGTAGAGGCGTACTTGTAAAAGAACTTTTGACGGTTAAAGACGCTATTGTAGCTATCGATAATTACGACTTAACTAACATAGAGCCTTTTACTATTGTTTTGGTGGATTGGAAGCGTAAGTTGAAAATATATGAATTAGTCTGGACAGGAAATAAAAAATTCTTTACCGAACTTGAGGAAAAACCACATATATGGTCGAGTTCAACATTGTATACAGAAGAGACGAAATTGATAAGAAGAAAGTGGTTTGCTAATTGGTTAAAAGATCGCATGTCTTTTGATAAAGAGGCAATTCTTAAATTTCATCAAAATGAAAATATTGAGTCACCTGAGGTAGCTCTGAAAATGAAAAGATCTTGCATAGAAACGATAAGCACGACGAATGTACTTAAAAAACAAAATATCACGACGATGCTTTATATAGACTATGTTAAAAACCTAGAAAAAGAAGTGTGTCAATTATTTAATACATTATAAAACCTATAGCTGAAACCATTACAGCACCCAAAACAAATAGAATCATAAAAATAAAATTTGTCATCAAGAATTTAAATAGCGTTTTGAACCATCCTTGTTTGTAAAATGTTTTCATAGCTATATATAGATAGATGAGGAATAATATTGAGAAGATCATCATAACTCTATCGCTATCTAAAGATTGAAAAAAGCTAATTATTATAAAGACTGTTGATAAGATGAAAAACACTGTTTGTACATGAAATGTAAAAATTAGATGATCAACATAATTGAATTTTCTCCTAAAATAAAATACTTTTAAACAGAAAGCTAATAGTGGTAATAAGAAGAGTAAAGCAATAGAGATATGAGAAACTATGTAATTAGCAAATTTTTTGTTTTCGTCTTTATCACTTATAAAGCTATTTATGATTTTACTTCTAGAGTACCAAAAACGATTTGAGAAGTTTTTTTCAACATGTAAACTATCTAATGCTTTGTCTACAGATAGATTAGGGTGTTTTTTCTGGAATTGAATAAAGGGTAGAATATCATCAGTATCAGCAAAAGCTAGTTTAAAGCTATCAAGTTCATTCTTTAAAGAAGTAGAATCTTTTACTTTTTGAATTGAGTCTGTTTTTATTAGTAAATTCTTTAAAGAATCTTTTTTTCTTTGAGTTTTATCAAGTTCTTTGTATATGGTACTTTGTAGTGAATCTCGATCGATTTCATCACTAGCAATAGAGTTAATAACGGTATTGTTTCTAGAGTTAAATTCGTTGTACCTCTTTTGAGTTTTTCGAGCACCTAGTAGTAGAAAGAAGATGATAGAAGTGGTAATATAAAACCTGAAAGGATTAGTGTATCTAGCTCTTTTTCCTTCAATATAATCTCTAGAAACTTTCCCAGGAGCAATAAGTAATGGGAATAAAGTTCTCCAAAACTTGGTGTCCCAAGATGTGAATCCTTTAAAAATTTCACTCAAAAAATTGCTCAAGGTAATTTTCTTTCCTTTGTTTTTCTGTCCGCATTCAGGGCAGAAAACTTCGTGTCCAGAGAATGGGAACCCGCAGTTTAGGCAATCAATATTTTTGATTACACGAACTTTTTTAGATTTTTTCATTAACTAAGTGATGGTGTTGTAATAAGTTGAAATGTAGGGATGTTAACAAAGAATTTTTCTAAAGTTTTTAGTTGCATCTAATAGTTCT
>JAHDDQ010000047.1:0-13046 GCA_020629275.1 Tenacibaculum sp.
ATCAGTAGTGGCCGATACCGCCAAAAAACTATCGGATATGATCGGCAAAACCGTGCAAAAAAGGGGCAGCATCACCTACTCGTCTCGTGGCACTTCGATGGGAACGACCACGACTTTAGACTACCTCATTCCACCCGAAACCATCAGTCAGTTATCACAAGGTACATTCTGTGGTGTGCTTGCTGATACCTACGAACAGCCACTCGCCCAAAAGATATTCCATTCTAAATTGAAAGTGGATAAATCGGATTTGGGTAAGCAAACGATACCGTCATTGAGCCAGTTGACGGATGTGGAATTTGAGGAGCAGATGGATTTGAACTACGAAAGAGTAATAAATGAAATTGAAGCTCTGATTACTTCTATTACAGTCATTGGGTAGGTTTTTAATACGCAAAATATTTTGATAGGTCGCGCTGAATGTATAATAGATTTTAACTCTTAGTTCGCATTTATTATAGTTCTCTGGGGTGGTTCAGTAAATAAGGACAGAAGTAGTATTTTTTATTAAAAAAACATTATATTTGGTAATAATAGTATCACTAGATGAATTTTGAACTATGCGTTTAACAATGTCTATTCCTCAATTGCAACTTCATAAGTTATTGGTCTGCTTAATTATTTTTTGTCTATGTGGTTGTGATAATCGCCCCAACAAATCAGAGGTAATAAATAAGATCAAGAATGCCTCAAAATTATCTACTACTCAATTTATTATCTCTAAATATATCTTTGCTCAAAAGAAAAAAAAGTTTCTTTTTATAACAAGTAGTAAAGACTATTTTGCTGCCCATACTTATGCTGTCATTGAAGCAGGAATTGATTTTGCGAAAATAACTAAAGGTGATATTGATGTCAATATTCTAGAGAAGAGTATCTCTATCAAGTTACCAAAGGTAGAAGTACTCTCTTTTTCATATTCTCCTACAAATTATACAAAATTAGAACGATTTAGTTTCCATAAAGGAATTGGCGGGAAATTTAATGTTAGTGATTATGATGAGTTATTTAGAAATGCCCAATTAGAAATTCAAGAGAGCTTAGAGTTTATAAATATAAAACCCCAAGTAGAAAAAAATACTAGAACTTTATTGGAATCCTATTTACAGAATCTAGATTTTAGAGCGATTTATATCACTTTTTCAAATAACTAGCCTAATCAGATGAAAATAATCTTAGAATCCATAAAAAACCTACCTGAAATTTTAAAATGGAGTATTGGCTTAGCTGTTTTCGTAATATTATTGTCTATTATCAATAGACCATTTAGGATTTTCGTTGATAACTTAACAGGTTTTAATAAAAAGATAAAAACTCTAAATAATGGAATAACTGTAGAGCAAATTAACAAAATAGCAACGTTAACAAGTGCAGAGTATCATGGAGAAACGTATTGTTCTGATGCTGTTAAACCACTAACACCTGAAGAATACAACAATGTAATAGAGGAAAATTTAAAAAATCTCTATATTAAAATACAAAAAGGGATTGAAATCATAATTGATGATAATGAAATCATAAATCCTGACCGAAACAAACGTAAGATCAAGAACCTTTTTGAGGATCAATATTCTACTTTGACAGCTAATGATTGGTATGACCCCTTAATTAATGCTTCCAAATACAAATCAGAACGGAAAGCATTATATGAAATATATAACAGTTTCTGGTCTGAAATTGAAATTGATAAATATACTTATAAAGGGAAAAACTATTATGTAGAAGTAGAACAATTGAAAAAAAAATATAAATCTTTTTTTGAAAAACAACAAGATAAAGATATTCCTAATCTCATCTATATTGGTAGAGGGATAGTGTCAGCAGGAATTGATTTAAATAAGATTTCTTTTTCAAACGAAGACAACCAAAAGGAAATAATAAAAATTAAAAATGCAGAGTTGAAAATTTTTGATTCAATTATTAATCCTTGGTATATTCCTAAAAAGTTAGAAGGTTATGAGGTTTATTATAATAGAAACAACCAAATCAGCTTTGAAGAAGCTCAAAAGGTAAAAATTGAATGCCTGAATAATCTTAAAAAAGATGCTATAGGAATGGGTATTAAACTTAAAGCTCTATATAATGCAGAACGTACCCTATCTGATTTAGCATCTCTATCTACTAATAAAGAACAGAAAGTTATTTTTGCTGGTATTAATCCTTTTGTTTTACAATATGAAGCAATTATTATTGATGATGTAGTAGATTCTTTGGATTTGATAACTTTAAAATCTTTTTATAACGAACAATGGAAAAAAGAACAAGGAAGATATACTGAAGAAGAGAAAAAAGATATTGAAAAAGTTTATCAAGATTCTTTTTTTTTAATTCTAAGAAAAGATACTAATAAATCTAAATGGAAAGAATCAGAGTTAACGAAAATACTAGAAAATAAAACATGAATAAAAATGAACAACAAGTCTATGGATGCTTATTTTTAATAGCTGCTATTGCATTATTTCTTGCAATAGCTATCATAGCACCTATTTTATCTCAAGTGTTTAAACTAGGTAAAATCCCCATTACTATAGTAATATTATCACTAATATTTTTGAGCATTTTATTTTTTGCATTGAGTGAATTTTTCTATAGAATGAATGCGATAGCTAGCGTACTCGTACAAAATAGTAAAGCGACCGAATGTGATTTATATTACAATTTACCAAAGGGATTGATTAGAATTAAACATACTGTTGTTGGTGATTTAATTGATAATGGAGAAGAATTTGTAGATTTTATTCTAAAAGGCGAATCATTTGAAATTTTAGAGCCAAAAATAGTCGCTGATAAGAATGCAGTTTTGGGTGTAAAATATTTACCAAGTATATTTATGAGTGATTCCATTCCATTAGCAATAAATCCACAAGGACTATTACATGGAGAAGCTTTGGAGTATAAATTAAGTGATCAAACCGATGAAGTCTTTGGAAAGATTGCTGAACTTAGTGATAACCTAGAAAATAGTGATATTTCTTTGGCAAATAATAAAGCAAGAAATAACATAAATGAAGAAAAAGAGTTTTCAAAAATATTGATAATTGACCCTTCGGAAAATGGACGAAAAATAGAATGGGCAATCAGTGGGGTAAATAAATCGGGAGAAAAGAAAATTAGACCAAGATACATCCATTTTTCAACTGAGACTATTGATTTCCCAGATTCACTTGTTGTTTCCAATATAAAAGATAAATATAATGGCTTACTGAGTAGGCCAATGCAAAGTTATAAGCTAAAAATAGTACATTCCGAAACAGGAGAGGAAACTATAAAATATGTATATTTACCTGCTCCGAATCGAATTATTAAAACCCCCATTCGTAGATCTCTTTTTGTAGAAAAAAAATATACACTAGATTTCTCAAATGGATTACTTCAGAAAAACACCATCAATAAACCTTCAGAAGTTTTAGCATTTATAACTATTCCTTTTAACATACTAGATGCTCTATTTTCTCTCCCTGCCAAAATTTTGAGTATTCAAATTAGTAATGAAAAAAGCTTAGAAAAAATAAAATTAGAACTGGAAAAAGAAACGACAGCATTAAAAGGAGAAATTGTTACTGCTCTAAATAAAAATTTAGAAGCCTCAAAAGCTCAAGCAGAATTGATTATCAGTTCTAAACTAAATAAAGGTCTAGCTGAAAACGAAGAATATATCAATGCACTAGTAGAAAACACGATGCAAGAAAAGTTAAAAACTTTAGCTGGAAATATTAAGATTATTGAGTCAACTAATCTTGATACTGAAGATCAACTCTATCAAGCTGAAAAAAAACGAATTGTAAGAGAAAAACTAAATAAAGATTCTCAATTTATAAAAGATGTCATCAAAGCAGAAAAAAGTGCAATTAAAGCTAAAGCTAGAGAAGCCGCAGCCGCAGCCCGAACAGCTCAAAAAAATGAAATTAATGCTGATTTTGCAATTTTGAAATCAAAAGAAGAACTTAGAAAGGCAAAGGCTGAAGCCTCAAAAGCAGAACAAGAAGCAAAAAAAATCACAACAAATACTCAAGATGAAAGTAAAACTGAACCACCTGCCGATGGTTAGAGAATACCTTTTTCTTGAAATACTTTTCGGAGATTTTTAAAGTCAATCGCTTGGTTGTATCTTTTTTTATCACCGTCATTATCATCAAAATGAAGACCAACAACAGTCCCTGTTTCAAAATCTATAAGAGGAGAACCTGAGCATCCTTTAAGCGTAGTACAATCGTGTTTAAAGATATTATTATCGATATATCCCGTATTATATCCTACAGAGAATCGTTTGACATTTAGTTTGAAGTTGTCAAAATATCTTATACCTTCTTGAACTGTAAGCTGATTTCTGTGTGATGGATAACCAATCGTATAGAGATGTTTAAAAGGTATATCGTCATTAGCCAACTCTAAGCCTTCAGGCATATTTTCAATATCCGAATCACCTAATTCTAAAATAGCTATATCATTTTTAGAGTTAGCAACACCAAGGTGTATTACCTCTTTAATTTTGAAAGGTAATGTGGAACGACAAGAAATAGGAGAGTAGCCTTCTTTATTCAGAATACACTCTTGTTTAAAATCAATTATTAATTTTTGATTGTCTTTGAGAGTAAGCATGTATCTTTCTTCATCTTCTTTTATGAACATTGATACTACATGTGCATTTGTAATGATATACTTATTATTTGATGTATTGTTTTTTAATTTCCACCCAGTTCCTAGCGAATGGATATTGCCTTTCTCATCATGAAACTCAATCCTTCCTACAGATTTTATATTTTTTTCTATATTTTTATTGAGATTTTTGTTAATTAAATCATACCATAGTTCATTTATAGGTAATCCTATCGTATTATTCGCAACAATGAGGGATAAGTTTCTTGTACTAATTTCATAGTTTATTTTTTCTAAAATAGATTTTCTATCTATTCTGGGTTCATTACTATATTCTGGGTAATTTAAATAGAATGATTCAAATATTTTTTCCTTTGAACTTCTATCCTTGTAATTTTTTTCCAGTATTATTTTTATATTTTCCCGACAAAAAGGAAGAGGTAATTCTATTTTTAATTTCTCTAATTCGAGCTGAATAATATCGTCATAAATTAATTTCATAAATTCAGGGAATCTATAATATTCTTCTTTCTCATCTTGAAATATCTTCTTTATAGATTCAAAAATAATTATACTTTTTCCGAATTTTTGAACATGCAGTTCTCTGATTTCATTAAGCTCTTTTAATACGAAAGCTTCTGTTAGTTTTTCAGGTTTATCAGAGGCTAATTCTCTGTATTTATTTATTAAGCTATTGTATATATTTTTATTGCCGAGACACATGTATTCAGTATACCTTTTTTCGTATTCTTCAACTTTGATTTCTTCAGTTCTGATTTTCTGAATCTCATTTTCTATTTTCTTCAATACTTTTTGTTTTGAAGAAACCGTATCATAGAGCTTTTTTTTATCTCTAAATTTTGATTTTACTTTTTCTAGAAAAGCTTCCTTTTTCTTACTAAAACCTTTGTTTTTATTGTCTAAAATTTCTTCAATATACTTTTCAGTTTCTTCAAAAAAAGCGGAATCAGGTTCATTAGTTAAATTTGCCATAATTTTTATTACTCAAGGAATTTTATTCCCTTTAATCAAACTTCGGTAATATTTTACTTTCTTAAAAACATTGAAATATAACAACATGGTCGTCAATTCCTTTTTTAAATCAACCCTTCAAGATTTTGATTATCAATGTTTTATAATTTACAAGTAATTACTTATTTAAAACTATCAATAATGCTATTAGCTAGCATCTCATAAGGAGGTGGGTCTTCAGCTATCATCCCTGATATATCAGGAAAATTGATTTCGATATATTTTTTAAAATTTCTCCAACTTGAAAGATGAAATTTTTCTTTTATCAATTTTATATCTTGATTACTGTATTTATCGCCTAGTGCTTGTAAGAGCAACTGTAATTTTTTATCTTCCATATCTGTTTTTTATAAAATACTATTTACAAGCATTTTTGCTTGTTCGATTGCAGCTTTTGCATCTACTATACCTGCACCTAAATTTTCTTTAAAATCACTACCACTATAATGTGTGTTATCTTTTCTACAGGTTTCTCTAATTAGCCTATAAATATCATGGGAAGTATACGAATAATTGTGTTTCTTAAAAATAGCAATAATCAAGCTCATAATACCTGAAACGATTGGTGTTGCTAGAGATGTACCATCGTGTTGATACCATTTTCCATTTTTGTGTAGTGCTAATATTCCTGAACCAGGAGCGGTGACAAAATTATTATATTTCATCCCGTGATTCGACATGTGCCATTTCTTACTGGTTATATCGGAACTACTAACCGCTAGTACATCATTGTAAGAAGCTGGGTAACTAGCAGATGTAGAGTTATCATTACCTGTCGCTGCAACAATACATATATTGTTGTCATAAGCACTTTTTATGGCTTCTTTCAAATCATCTCCTCCACTATATCCACCTAAACTCATATTGATAATATCTACATTTTGATTAATTGCATGGTCAATTGCTGCTAAAATATTAGCTCGAAGAGAAGAGCTTACATAACTTCCTGTTATAACATCTTGGAATCTGTAAAGGCATCGAACAGGAACTATTTTCACAAATGGATTAATTCCAAAATAAGCATCATCCTGCGCTGCAATAATACTAATAACAGCTGTTCCATGACCCTCGTAATCATCTGGGATAGTATCTGGATTATCGCCGTCTTCATTAATCTCGTATCTATATGGGTCACCAAAATTATCTGTTGATGTGTTATCTACACAATCAAAAGGAGCTAAAATATTTCCATTAAACTGAGGTAAGTTCATATTTAAACCAGAATCTAAAACCGCAACTTTGACTTCTGAATCCATACCATACTCTGATAGCCCTTGGTTGAAATTTATTTCTTTGAGCCACCATCTTCCCCATTCTTCATAAATATGTCTTTGATTAGGAGCATTGACGAATTGATTATTAGTGTTAATTCGTACACCTAATCCATGGTAATTAAAATCTATTACTGACATAAATATTTATTTTGCTGCCAAAAGAATTGACAAATTTTATTTCAAATGATTTTTTTGAATACTGCCTACTAACACTCTAGTTAAAACATGATAAGAAGTCGTATTATAACATTTTATTCATGTACCCAAAAGCCAAAAGCCTTATACTTGGTTGGACGTTGCCACCAATTCTTATTAGAAGAATTCATTTGTGAAAAATATTTTGAATTGGTTGCTCCTGCTTGTGATTGGAGAGGGAATTTGACTTGTTTGTTATCTCTTACAGCATTTACAGCATTATTCTCTGGAACTACTGCACAAATATGCCCGGAGTGATTTAGATTTTTTCTTTGAGCACAAATTAGACATACCTTGCCTTGGTTTGCATAATCTTGAAGATCCGTCAGATTAAAAACTCTTCTCCAACCAAATTGAATTCCATAATCTTCTAACCAATTATATAATTCGTTTGCATTTATTTCTCGTACTGTATTTCCATAAGATATTTCAACATTTATTCCTTTTTCTAATTTAGAAATGTAAAGTGAAGTCCACCATATTCTTGGGATATAACATTTTGCCAAATAACAGTAATCGTAGGCATAAATATTACAATAAGTCTGGTTTCTTTGGGCACTATATCTTTTATGCTTTATGTTTTCAACATCTAACCAATCTATTATCTTTGAAAGGCTATCTTTTTTCTCTTGTTCAGAGGATAAATCTCTAATAGGCATATTAGCTTCTCCTAGTGGGTGTGCTCCTGATGTACTAGCTGGTCTTTGCCTACTAATAGCATTATTGTTTTTACTTAAATGTACTTCAACTACTTGCTGGGCAGAGTCAATGGAATATAATTGATCTATTGGTTCTAAAAATTTATTAGACAAATAACCTTCTATATTTTGTTCTTGTATTACAGTACTTACCTTCCACCATTTAGTACCCTCTACATTATTTATCTTAATAACTTTGTGTTCGCTTGGTAAAGCAACTATAATATTTTCATCTTCCTTTAAAGGTTGAGATCTTAAGTTTAGCCAGTAGGATGTTACTCTATATTGATTCATTTAGTATTTTTTTGAAGGATTGCATATTCTAAATTACTGAAGAGGATAAAGGCAATGGTCTAATGTAGTTAATAAATTGATAATAATTGTCTCCTTTCTGCCCGTCCATAGGGTAGTAACTTTTATTTACAGCATTATTTTGATTACCTCCAAGAACTAAAATTTCATTTTCTTTTTCTTCAATATAAAACCCCACATGTCCACTTACAGTATTTTTAATATTTTCTTTATTTGTAGCTCTTTTAAAAACCACAATGTCTCCTTTTTGCGGATTAGAAACATATATTCCATTTGTCCAGTCTTTCCAATGTTGAGCTGTTGCTGAATCTGTTCCTTCAAAACCCGCTTGAATCATGACCCAATTGATAAAAGCTGAACACCAAGCCGTTTCATCACTTAGTTTTTTTGCTTTTGAAATATTATTACATGTATGTAAGTATTCAACTATCCTAGGATTTTCTCCTGGATCTTCATGTTCGAAAACTCCTAATTCCTGAATAGCAATTTTTAACCAATTCGGATTTCCCATTTTTTTAATTATTGTGTTATAATTTAAATTTTCCCTCTCAAAGAGTAGATATCATTAATTTTATCAAATCATACTGGAATTATCTGGTCAAAAACCAACCCACTATGCCCTTCTCCTCGACCTATTTGTTTTCTAAAGCCAATCCAAGTACAAACCTTCCCATGGTACCATCGAGTTCTTTGAAAAGAACGTTTTACCCTTATTCCAGCTCTAGGAATTTCTTCTTCATGAATATAATATGGACTTGAATCTTCTTCATCTAAGCCTTCTCGAAGAATAGCAGTTCTGGGTTCTATCTTTTTGGGTGCATTTGTATCTCCTTCAAAAATTCGTGGCATAGCAGCACGTTGCAACTGTATTTCTCGATTGCTGTTACCCAAATGCCTTGGGATAAAAGGAATCCATTGTTCTGGTACAGAATTGACTATTCGGTAACGAATTTTGGCTTCATTTTCAACAAGAGTCGGGAATTCTGTTTTCTCTATAAAACTTTCCAATTTTGCTCTAAACTCTAAACCTGCTTCTTTACCTCTTTTGCTTTTTCCAGTTGCAAGAGGCACTAAAGATTCGACTCCCCAAACCATATTGGCTACTTCATCCCGAAGCATATAAATTTCTTCTAAAGGTCTTCCTTCCAGCACTTTAGGTGCTGCTGGAATTAATAACAAACTCAAATCTTGAGGAACATTATAATCACCTCTAGTATTCAAATGAAACATACTCCAACGATTCCATTGTTCATCTCCTCCCCGGCCCGCTGCTTTTATCCATATTTTTTCACCAAAAGTATTGGTTACAAGCAATCCTTCAACATTAGCGATACTTCCTACAGGTAAAGTAAATGGAAGCAACATCCAATCGTTAGCATAGTTCAATCCAAAATCCAAAAGCATTAACTGATTAATATCTGTAGTATCAGGGCTAATTTTCCCTATATCGGTATTCCAATCTTCTAATTGCCACCAACGGCTGTGAGGCATACCTGGAAAAGTTGCAGGCGACGGAATGAATGAAAGCGTATATGAATTTTCTACTGAAACGTTTAAATTAGTTTCATCTTCCAATGGTTGAGTCAGTTCTGTTTTTTCATTATGTATATCTAGATTATACCAATCTAAATGTCCATGATAGTATTCATTTGCTACAAGTACTTTTTCAGTAGTTCCTTTGGGAGCAGAACAATTGAACTGGTGCTCTAAGTAGCGTGGTTTCCATGAAGGATTCTTTTCATTAATTGGTTGATTATATAATTTTTCAAACCATTTTACAAATTTAGCACTTACGGCTGCAAGACTTGGATTAGGTCCTAATAGAGTGGAAAAAGGGTTAGTAGTATTACTTGCATTTTTAATATCTTGATACAATTTGTATCCGTCTATATTCCCTTGGGTTGCGGCTGCAAATTGCTGCCAAACTTCGATATGGGCACAAATATGAGCATCTAAGGGGTTTGAAGAATCTGGGCTATTAAATTTATAGGCATCAATAAAACCATTTTTCAATGATGCTAAACTATTACTTTTCAATAATTTAAACCAATGTCGCCCCATAATCAGTCTTAAATCCAAAGAGATTTCTTGATTGCCTAATTGGAATGGAATTGCCTGCTGCTCTACTTTAACTTCCAAGGGAAGTTCTTGCTCATTAAAGGTAGTTACATCTGCATCACCTGCTTGATACTTCGTCAAAGCAGTCGTTTTAATATGTACTTTTGCCAAAAGTGCAGATGCAGAATCTTCGCCTTGAAATTCGCCTGTTTGCCATTGTTTGGATAACATCCAAAGCGCATCTCTTACTTCGGCTTTTAAAGCTCGTTCAAAATTTTCTGTTCTTGGTCGTCCTTCTAGACGATTCCAGAGGGTTACTGTTGGTCTATATACTTTTGGAGGAATTATTATTCCTCCGTCTAGTGGTGTGTTTTGTGCCATATTTAATTTTCGTTTTCTGGAAGTTTTAAACCATTATTTAGAGCATAATTCAATGCCATCGTTGTGAATGGGTAGCTGGTTACAGAAGAAACGGTTGCTGGTAAAAACTGGCTGTAAGGTGTTTGCTCAATATGCTCAGGCTCAATAGCACGGAGTTTAGCTAAGTCTAAAGCTTCATGTAAAGTGCCAACTAAGTCATCCCAATCCCAAGAACCAGTAAAAGTAGAAGGTAATCCTAATAACATAGCTTGTGGAGGTTCAGTATTGGGCTGGTCATATTGAAAACTAAGTCCCGTCGTTTCTGTGCTTGAAGGTATAACTTCAGTCCATTCGTCAACCATTAAACCACATTGTTTCTTGTCGGAATCAAAAGAATGAAAATATGCCGTATAAAGTAGCTTATCTTTATCTATTACAAAATTTTCAGGGAATTCTAAAGCTAACCAAGAATCATCATTTTGATAAGGAAATTGCAATGGGTTTAGCTCTAAAGATGTATCATTCATTTGTTCAGAAAGAACTATTAAATTTTCCCAGCCCCCTAGTTTCTCTCTTACTCTAGCAATTCCATACAACCAGTCATCTACAGGAAAATCTGCGTCTTTACTTTCAATTTGATAAGTCAATATTTGTTCTTGATTATCAAAACATTTTTGTACTTCGTCTCGATGGGCTGAACCTAACTCAAATTTTGGAATTATCTTAAATTCTTCTCCAAATAATTTTTGAGTTGCTGTCGTAAGTATTTTTGTTCTATTTAGTGCATCTCCTTCTTGGTCATATTCAACTAGTAATGCTTGTATTTTTAATATTTTATTATCAAGTATTTTATTGAATTTAAGAACGTGAGAAACAATGTCTTCTGCTAGAATGACAATCTGCCGTTCCTCTTCGTCTGTTTCGATGTTTAATAAATCAAAGTTTATAAGAGGATTTCCGCCATCCTTTAAATTATTCAGAGCTGCTACTATACTCTCAAAAGAAACAAGCGTATTGTTATCTAGCCAATCTTTAATTACTCCTAATTTATTGCTAAATGCTGTCTTTTTATTATTTTCTAAATCATTACGATAGGTATCTACAGGTGATACTGGATCCAAATCAATAGTATAAGAAGTAGAAATAGTTCTTTCTGCTTTTCTAAGTAAATCTATCTTTTCCGCATCTCCTAAAGCTATATCTTTAGATTCTCTAATTAATTTTTCAAATTTTGTGAATTTATCTACCCATCTTTGGTGATAGTCTTCTACTTTTTTATAAATAGAAGTATAAATTTCTTTCTTACGATCATAAATATAGCCAAATCCTGTTTGTATTAGTCCAAATTGGTTTAATTGATATAAAGTATCAATATAATTGTCAATAAAAGTATCTAATGCTGTTAAAAACCCACTATTTATTTCATTTGTTTTGTCAAAACGGTCTTCTATAAAGAATTTTCCAAAACCTGCAGGATTCTCTATTTCACTAATCAAATTGTCTTTAAATTCAGTATCTACTATATCTTTGAATCCATTAAAAGTACTCTCAACAACAAGTTTTTCTATTTCTCCAATACTTGACCCACTTAATGCTTCATTGGGCAATTGTATGTCTTCACTTTTAAGAGGGCGAGCTGATAAGATAAGTCCTCTTAAATCTTTTATTAGCGGTAAGATTTGGAATAATGCAAATTTTCCATCAACGACTTCTGTATCTGTATAATGAATAAGGATATTAGCATCAGGACGAGGATTTTCATTTTCATAAATCCATTTGAGTATGTAATCATCTAATGCTGTCAAGTTTTTATCGCTCTCGACATTTATAATATACAGTAGATCAATAGGTTCTAAGTCTAAATCTCCTATACTCAACTCCTTTCTATCTTCGTCATTAATACTAAACCTTACCTTAATATCATCCAATGAAGGAAGTATATGAGTAACAAAATCATTAATAGCTGGTTCTGTTTTAGCTCTGAAGTTATTACCTGCTGCAGCATCAGAATCTAAGTGTATGCCAAAACGATGAGTCAAGGTCACACCACTCCGAGGAGTTTTTATTACTTCTGGTGTTTGAGGGAAATTACCTTTACTATACGTTTCAAGTGTTCCTGCAGTTCTATCGTAATTAGCCTGTACAACTTGGTGAACACTCTCTGCTAGAGCTAAATCTGCGAGTGCATCATTGATATTGCGTAAGCGATTTATTTCTTGATTAATAGCTTGAGATTGAACAAAACTTGCGGCCTTCAATTGTTTAATTTCCTATTGGAAAACCAATATTCAAAATTTTTCATTAACGTGATTGAGAAGAGCCAAGCCATCTACGACATTCCGAGCTTCTATTTGAGTAATAGCTTCCTCTTCTTCATTGAAGTCATCATTTTGTTCTTCTGCATCTGTTTGTTGATTTTTATTCGCCATTAAAGGAAAAACCTTCCGTAGTTCATAGATGTATTCATCTAGTTGAAGATTCGCTCTATCATGCAAGCCTCTTTCAAGTTGGTAACCTAATA
>JAHDDQ010000047.1:13056-24604 GCA_020629275.1 Tenacibaculum sp.
ACGCTCTACGGAATATAATGATGTAGCTTTTCCCTTGCTGCATTCCTTCAATCATTGAAAGAGCCATTCTGACTCTTTCAGAAGATAAATTCACCTTATATATATCATCATCATCCTTATCTGCTCGCGACATATGAGCATTTCGTAATACAGCTGCTGTTAAGGCTTGATTTATTGAAGGAGCATGAATATATCCTCCATTATCTTTGTCTATCAAAACTTCATCCTCCTCTTCTATCTTAAAAATTGTTTTTAACTCTTCTGTTAAAATTTCTGGAGCAATAAGCGATTGTGTATTTGTTTCTGTAGATTTTGGTTTTAGATTTTCTACCCATCCATAAGCTCCAAGGTAGATTCCATTTTTTGACTCCCCTTCACCACTATTAAGATTATTTTGAGTACGTAGTAATTGAAGTTGCAAACGTATAAAACCCATCAGCCAAGCATCTAAACGATAACTACAGCAATCCAAATGTTCCACAAATGCTCGCTCTAAACGAGCTGTTGGAACATCTTGTAAATGTTCTAGGGCTTCCAATATTTCTCTTAATCGAATAGTATCTGATGATTCTACTAACTTCAATAAACTCGAAATGTGATTGGCAACCTTAACATCTGCAATTTTGTTATCCACTCTATCCAAATATTCCCATTTACTCTTATAAGCAGGAGCTTCCACTTGAACTCCTACAAAATCCAAATCTTTTTTAGCTTCTCTTACCTGTACAGGGCTAAGAATATCTGCTTTTTGATACATTTGGAAACTTGTATCTGAAAAACCAAGTAATAATGAATGGCGGAGCATTTGATACAATAAAGCAGTAGGCTTCTTATTCTCTATAAAACCTATTTGGTTTTTGATTATATCAAAGTCTTCTTTAGCATTTTCTTCTAACCATGTAATATAATTAGCTCCTAGACTATTTTCATCTTGCGGTGTTGCATAGGGTCGAATCCTTCTTGTTTCAGAAAGAGGTTGGTCATCAACTAGATGTCCTTTTAGGCGATTTTCTTTCGCTAAGAAAAACTTTTCTAGAATTGGTACTTCTTCTTCCTTTTCGGGTTTAAACCCTAATTTATCCAAGAGGTTGAGTCCAGATAGTTTGTAAATTTCCTTTAAAAATCTATCAAATGCAGCTGTATTGGTTGCTCCTAAACGTTCTGATACTTGAGCTGTTGGAGTAAATATACTTCTAAAGATATTTGTTAAAGCTGAAACAAAATTTGAGTCATTAAAAGCACCACTTGCTACCAAATAATTATACAAATGATTAAAGCTTTGGGCATAACGCTGGTCAAATTCAACTGAACTTGCATGCAAGCCCAAAACTTGTAGTAAGATTGCATGGGCATCTCCTTCTTTACCAACAAAAGCAACCTGATTTAATAAGCGTTCAAAATCACTTCTTACAATTCGTACATTATTATAAAATTGTTGTATAAAACTTATAGAATTGCCATAGATAGAGGAAAATAATAAATTCTTTTCGTTTTCTTGAAAAAGCCAATTCTTAGCCTTTAACTGACTAATGGGTAAAATACCATAAGGTTGGTCGCCTATTCTAATGCTTGGAATACCTCCTCTTCCACTTATATAGTTTGTGAAAAAGTGGCGCGTCAAATCTATTTGGGTTTCATTAAATACAGGAGTCATCATATTCTCCATAAAATAGCCAAGTGTAGCATTCCATAGTGATATGTTCATCGCTCTACCTTCACATTGGTCAGTATGATAATAGTTATCTACTTTTTTTAATGTGGCATTATCCGCATCTATGCCAAGTAAGCCAGAAAGCCATTTTCCATCTCTTTTTTTAAATTCTTCATCAGGGTCATCAGGGTCATCAGGGTCATCAGGAATATTACCTCCAAAATAACGTTCATACGTTTCTTCAAAGTCTTCTTCTTCAGCGTATCCTGAATCTTTTGTCTCTGTATTATTCGTGGGTGTTCCTTGGTTAGTGATTGAGAAACCACTTGCTCCATAATGATGATGTTTGATTAATCTTTCTAAACATTCTTTACCTTCTTTGGCATCAGCACCCAATTTTATTCCTAAAGCAAACAAACGGTCAAAACCATTGTCATAGACTTTTTTTGATAAATCTATCTTAAACCCCATCCCTATCCTAACCGCTTCTTCAAAATCAAAAAGCCATTTGGTTTCTGCCTTTTGACATAGATATTTTATATACTGTGCTGCTTTTACTTCTTCTTTTAGATCATCAAAAGCTGTTTCTAGTGCAGCTTCTAATGCTCCACTAGATAAATCGGTAAAAATATCAAGATATTTTTGACGTGTCAAAGAAAATCGAACAGCATCTCTTGAATTATCATAAAGTTCATTTAACTTATTTAATTGTTCACTCGCTGGAAGAGACAAGTAATCTTCTACCAATGCTTCTTTTAAAACTTGATTCGTATCAATAGATGGGTCTGGGCCAACAATTAATGGGTCAGGAATAATAGCACCTATTTCATTCAATACTCGTTTAGGTTGACCATTTTCTTCCCCTTTATATCCTATCAGTACAAATCGTTCAGGAAAAGTAGTAATACTAGCTGGTTGAGACCAAGCAGAAAGTTTGGTATCTATTTCTGTATCTTTTGGAAAAAGTATAAAATCGATTTGAATAGTTACTCCTTCGGGCAAGTCGGTTATTGAACTTAGATTATAAGGTCTATATAATGAAAGTAGCTCTTCTGCATTCGATGCATTATCTATAGAATCTTTAAATGTATCAAATGCTTCTTCTTGTGCCCCCTTATCATCTCTAGCTTCTAAATAAGCTTTCCAGTAATTCTTAATTAATTCGTTTTCATCTGGAAGTTCTTGAGACGGGATACACAAGATTATATCAGATTCCGTATTTCTTGTTGGAAGTTCATCTAGGTTTGTGGGAATGTAATTTTGAGTCAACCAATATGCTCTTCCTGCTTGAAGATTATCTGCTAATGCTCTCCATGCTCCTTTTTTCTTATTGGAAATAAACTCTTGTAAAGCATCCTCTTCTGATGTACCTGCTGTCCAAATACCGCTCCAGTAGTCTTTTAGACTACTTACTTCTGCTTCAGTTGGAATATCTTCAAAGGTGTCTATTGAGCATTCATCAGGAAATATACGTACCCAAAGTTGGTGTTTTGAGCTACCGTCTATTTGAATTGTCTTAAATCTCGTTTCTAGTCTAACAGGAAATAATAAAGCAGGATTATCATCGGGTAAATTCTTTATATTTTCTCTTGGGTCAGTAAAAGCTTTAAACTGTTCCAATAATTGAGTTTCAATCCCAACAATATTTCTGAAACTAGCAGTTTCGGTCTTAATCCTAGAGTTGTATGTCTTTTCTATTCCTTCAACATTATCATAAAGAGAAGTTTGACCACGATTTATTTTGAGTTTATCTCGATTGAGTTTACTCAATTTTTCTTTAGCTAAAAACAAATCACGCTTTTTATTCGCTCTATTCTTTTTAGCAGTAATTAAATCTCTTTGTATGTCCTTAAATTCTGGCATTTCGTTTTGATTTTTTGGCTTAATCAGGGAGCATTTCCGAAGCATGAATAGCTACAAGCACAGGTACTTGGTATAGGATGTAAGCTAGCTCTGCTGAATTCATGTTTTCACTCCATGTAATTTGCATATCTTCTTTTTGTTGAGTTTCTTTTTCACCATCATCCGCTTCTAATATTTGATTTGCTGTAAAGGTCGGGGTAGCATTGGTTATTTGCAAAAAACCTCCTTTATTAACAGCTGGCGTAATATCCCCCCAACTTAAGTCGTTCCATAATTCAATTTTATTATTTTCGTCTATATTTCCACCATCTCCTATATCAAGCCCGAATCTTGGTTCACCAGGACGTTCTTTGATGACAAAAAACCAGCCTGGGTCATCTTCTGGATTTGTACCATCTCCACCTTTGGCTTCAGGAATGGTTAAATCAAAACCAAAGAAATAAATATCAGGATCTACCTTTGCCTCATAAAGTGACGATTTGATAATTTCTCTATTTTCCACTTGTCCGTTTGGTAAAACTTTCAATACTCGTTCCTGAGTATTGTCAATTGTCCCATCATCTTTTGTTTGCCATTCTGCTCGATGAGCATAGATAACCGCTGTTGGGTATTTTTTTAATAGCTCACCACGGATAACCAATACTGCCTCATCCTCCTCTTCTCCTTGCAATTCCCGATAATCATGTGTACCTAACCTTGACTGCTTAGACCAATAATGAATCGGTTTTATATCTCTCAACTCTTCTCTTAAGATTAAACGATGAGCCTCTTCTAGAAAAGCTACTTCATTTTTTGGCACAAAAGAAGTATCTTCTAGTTTCTCTTTATATTCTACTAATTCTGGGATATAAAGCTTTTTAGTTTCAAATACTTTTTTATATCGACTTAATAGATTAGTTCTTGTAATAGGCGAATCATCTATATATCCATTGGTTTCCCAGAACTGTCTAAAATAGCTTCCTCGTTGGTCAGTTGGATATTCTCGCCATAGTAATTCTCTAGCAAACTCATGATTTAAACCAACCATATAGGATTCTATAAACTTTTGATTGGTCTCAAGTAAAGAAATACTATTTTGGTCTATAAAATTGATATTAGGCAAGAATAATTCTGCTGAGTAATCTGCCAAGGGTTTATACATTGGCAAATCAAACGTAGGATAAGCTTGTGCCTCTTCAAATTGTTCTTTTTGTTGAAATCTAATAAACGAAGGTAAAAACAAAGCATTGTCAATCCATTTTGGAATAGCAATGGAAGGGTTAACTTTCTCAAACACTGCCTCATTTACCTTTACAATATCTAAAGGTGGACGTACTTTTACTTCACCCAGTTTTTTACTTTCTACTAGAATTGTATTCACATCTTTTAGTGCAGCTTTAAAGTTTTGAGCTTCTTGGCTATCTGTATTACCAGAGAAGCTTGGAGTAAATGCCTGATTCGGTCTTGTAATTCTAAAATCTGGACTTTGAGGTAAATCATCAATTGCCTCTGGAGTTTGATTATCTTCTAAAATAGTTTTTGCAGCTTCTGTTTGACGAATCCATTGAGTCATCAATAGAAAAAGATAAACTAGTCCAACAATTACAACACTAAGCGTAGCTGTAACAGCTACAGCAGGTGTGAATAATAATAAAAATAGCAATAAAAGAATCGCAATTATCAGAGGAATCCATCGTAGCCAAGGAAATCGTTTTAACCAAACCAATAAAAAATTGGGTGCATTATTAGGTTTAGTAGCATCTACTAAATCCTGAGGGGTTTGTATACCAGTTGGAGTAACTCTTGGAGGTGCAGCACTCACTTCTCCATTATTAATTCTAGTAATTAAATTATCTGGAGTAATAGAGTCTGTAAATGGCAATCGTTTTCTAACAAATTTCCCTCTAGGTCGCAACACTTTTCGCATCATTGGGGAAGTAACAGCAGTCGTTAGTTTACTTTCTTTTTTCTGATAGAAAACGCTTAATTGTTGTTGGTTACTATTTTCAAGTGTATAGGGTGCAAGCACTCTTTTATGAACGGGTGAAGCTACATTTAGCCATTGTGCTTCACTCTTTATTTTTAACGGTAATAAGTGTTTTTGATGCCAGATTTCGGCTACAATTTTTGCGAGTTGTGCTTCTCGTATTTTCTTGTTCGCTCCTAAAACATCTCCTACTTGTTCCCAAGCAGCCTTCATATAAGTTTCTTGGTTTTCTTGTACGACTTTCGTTCCAAAACCAGCAGAAACACGCCATCGGGGGTCTAAATTTAGTTCATGTATCCAGTTATAATTAGGGACATCAACAGGTGTATTATCTCTTTTCTTAACCAATCGTTGGGTTAAAGCATGCCATCTCCCATAAAGTGGTGCCGTAATTAAAGGATCGGGATTATTATTTATATCATATTCTGTTTGATTAGTAGCAGGGATTTCCTGTTCAATATCCGCATTTTCATGTATATCTTTAATACGTTGGGTTTCATCAACAACAGGGGTTTTATCTTGGTATTGGTCAGTTAAATTAATAAACTGAGCAATGTTCTGCTGAAAAGATTGAAAATCATTAATATTCAAGGGTTGTTCAATGGCATTATTCTTATCTGCAATAATGGAAATCTCAGCAGGTGTTTTGTCATTTCTAAAGGCCCAATATTCATACTTTTCGGCTTCTTCTTTGTCCTTTTGACTAGATGCTGGTATCCTTAAAGCTCCACCTAGTTTTAAAATGCCATTTAGTTTTTCTTCTTCTACTACTGCTGTATCGGGGTCTTCAAGACCTTTTAAATTCGCACCAATGCGTTGTGCATCCATATCCCTAGTACCTACCCGACTATCTACTGGTTTGGGTTCAAGAAGTCGAACAAGGTATTCAAAATCGCCTATCGTTCCTGTACGAAAATACCATCTATGATAATAAGGTAATTCATGATTTTCAACATTAGCTTCCCAAGCTTCATCTATTAAATTAGCATCTTCTGGATTTTGACCTAAACCTGCTAGGCGACCAGTTTCAAAAGCTGGCACTAAAAAAGCATGGTAGGCTTTTTTAGGTTCTAACTTTCTTGGGCAAATAATTCGGGAATAAGCTAAGTCTGGATTTCTATCCAGAATTCCTTGTAAGGCTACAGCTATTTCATCAGGAGTCTCTGATTTTAATTTATCTACATCTTCCGTATTAGATACTACAGTTATTGTAGGGGTACCACTATCTGGATTATTTACTATTTCTTTGCTTATAGTTACTGTTTCTTTTTCTGTTACAGGTATCAAGCTTTCATTTACTTGTACATGTGCCCATGCCCAGGATTGTTTCAAATCAGGTAAATGTGAAGTTTCTTTTACTTTAATAAATGGAAGTGGTCTATCCTTTATATTCTGCCCATCATCAAATTCACCTTCTTCAAGTACAATTAAAACGACCCAAGGTTTTAAGCGATGTTTATCTACATTATTATCTTTTGGATTAAAGGGCGTATATCGCCAGGGGAAATCCTCATCATAAAATTCAATATAAGGCATATAGTTTGTCTCAAAATTGGTTATCCAATTTCGAGGTTCAACTTTAACAATAGCCTGTTTATCAATACCTACAATATCTCCAGGCCCATAAATTTGAATCTTTTTTTTAATAGTAGCTGTTTCTCTATCATTTCCTTCTACTTTCTCCCCTAAAACTTGAACGTTAACAGTAATAGTAGCTCGGTTTGAAACAATATTTTCATCAATATTAGAATCATCAACTGGATTAATATTATTGGCAATCCCTTGACGAAGCCAAGGTAAAAACGTATAGGTAGCTATTTCACTCATAGTACAGCTTGATTTACTTCTGTATTGGGGATAACATGTAGTTCTTCTTCTAAATTCGGATTATGTTTAATTTCATTTTTCAAATAGTCCATTGCCATCGCTTTACTACGAAAGGTAGTTGCTCCTTCTCCTGTAAGAGGCGTATTATCTCTGACATGAGCTACCGTATATTCATTCGTACGTACTTCTATATTTTGAATATTGGGTTTGATTCTTCGTTGATACGTCGCTGAAATTGTTGCTTTTGTAACTACATTCCCTTTTAGGAAGTGGGTAAATAAAACACTACTTAACACAGAAAATAAGGAAACAAAATTGGTATAAAATTGATGGACAAAGCGTTTAAAGTTATTATCCATAATAACTGTCTCATAACGAATAACACGTTTAATCGCCATGCTCGTTTGTACATCTGTACCTTCTGTTGTTAAATCCATTCCAGCATTAAAGTCCTCAAAATCTGGACTGGATAATCGCTCAGATTTACTTAGGTTTTGAAACTCGCCTCTGGCGAATTTTTCCATTACGGATTCTATTTCCAAACTAGGCCCTCTTACAATAGATGCATTTACAAATACTTTATTGACATCACTAAGTCGCTGATTACCGAATTTATCCAATTGGAGCTCTAAAGGTATTTTACGTTGACTAATTCGTAATTTACCTACAGGATGTAAAACCAAAGGACGAGTTTCTGGTGCTTCAGGTTCATCTAATTTTCGCAAAGAGACTAGAATACTACTACTTTGAGGAACGACGGCTTGCCAATTGCTAATTAGGTCAAATTCTCTTTCTACCAGTGGGAAGATAGCAATAGATGGCAATTCTGTTTGTTGTTCTCGTCCCCAAGACTCATTTATATTGACTCTAATCGTTGGGCCTAGCCAAGTGATTTTCCATTTAGCTTTACCTTTAATATGCCATCTAGTTGGCCCTTCTAATGAACCTTTCACAGATATGCTAAACAAACCAAAACCAAATACTTTGATAGAAAGACCAGCTGAAAACTCAAAAATAAAATAGAACGGATTGAATTGAACCAATACATCAAAGCCTAGATGTCCTTCAACATTCAATGCACTAAAGCCAAAGAACATTTCAGCTCTTGCTCCAAACTGAACCGTATTAGAAGTAACTGCAAAATATCCTTCGATACGTATTTTTGCATTAGGTTCATTTAAAATATTTATTGCTAGTCGTGGAGGAATAGGAAATGGTAATGGAGGTGGTGTATAACGAGGATGGAAACCACCAACACTAAATACAAAATTAGAATCATCTCCCCAACGAACCAAAAGCCCCATGCCCCCTTCTAAGGTGAAGGTCAATATTCTAGAGTCATACAATTCTGCATAAAACCACAATAGTTTATTTGAAGGTTCTACTCGACCTAAGAAATTAACTTGTAGTCGGAGTATATCTGCATTTTCATCTGGAAGAATAACCTTTACTACGCCTAATATGGTTATAGCAACATCTGGAAATTCAATGATAACACCTAAAGAAATACTCGCTAAAGTAGGTGTGCCATAGCCAATTTTTGCCATTGGGCCAATCAAAAACGGTCCTTCTTGAACTGGGAAAAAGGCTTTTAAATCACTAATAATTCTGGGTGCATTGGCTATCACATCTTGTGGAAATAAAACGCTTTCTATTGCCCCTGTACGCACACCTTCTTTTAATGGCTCTACATTAACCACTCGATTAACACCCAATATACCACCTACACCCAATAAAGTAAACCCAAAGCCTAGTTGAATGCCACTACCAAACTCTGCCGTAATAATAATCACCATCGAAAAGCCCTTCGAGCCATCAGGCATTTTGGTGGTGATTAAGCCGATGGCTTTTAAGGCTATCCATTCGGAAAAAACTAGTTCTAATGCACCAGCGTATTCTTCTCGGTCGTGGTCGAAGAAGAGGTAGCCCCCGCCTTTGACGGCGCTGGCGTCTATGGCTAGGCCTACGCCGTTTGGGGGTTTGAACCCCAGGGATGCATTTAAAGGGCCTAGATTTCCTCGATTATTATCAGGGAATGAGAAAATTGCTGATAAGCCTATATTTTCCACTACTGCTTGAATAGGTCCAAAATTACCTTTTATTGAGGCAGATATATTAACAGGAATCTCTCCATCTTTTGGCATTAAACCTACAGTTAGATTTAAGATTTCAATTACACCCAAATCTATGTGGGCAGGTATAGCTATTTCTAGACCTCCACTACCTCTGAAATAAAAACCTGTATTTGTATCAAATCCCACAATGATGTTAGCGTCAGCAGAAAACCCTTCCTCAGGGAGTAATTTTGATAAGAAAGAATCTTTTTCTCCTTCACTTGGTTTAATAATTATTTTCCCTCCCAACATTTCAAGCTCAGTAAATAAAGAGAAATTGTTTTGAATTTTACCTCCTGCTCTTAAGGCAAGAGATTTTAATTGCAAATTACTCCCATTCTCTGAACCTACAATTACTATTACAGAACCATCATCTTTAGAATTTTTTATTTCACCAATTAAAGAGCCATTTATAGATGGAATGCCTCCATTAATTCCTGTAGCAATACTTATTTCTTTTTCTGGAATAACACTTAAAGTAACTCCTTGAGAAAAGTCAAAATCAGCGGAAAGCGTAAAGCTAAGATTTTCAGTTAAGTTAATAGAAATAGCTTGTTGACCTTTTACATAAGGAATTATTGCAAAACCAGGATTATCATTGTTAGTTTGAGGAATATAAAATAGTTGCAACCCAGTACTAAATGGTAGAATAGAATAACTTTGAGGGAATATAGTGTAGTTTAAAGCAATAGGATTTACCTTATTGGAATCTAAAGCATTATTTGTTAAAAAAGTGATTATATCAGGACTTAACCCTCTAAATGAATAATCCTTATTATATTCATCAATTAAACTTGTTACGATATCAATTAATGATTGAAAATCAAATTCTGGTGTATTCCATTTGTAGGCATTCTTTAGTAGGACAAAAGGGTCATTTATTAAATCTAATATTTTTTCATACTCGAACTTTTGGATTAAAAAAGAAGATTGGTTTACTGGACTTTCTACTTTTTCGGAAGTAATAATACCTAATAATCTAAAATAACTGTATGCCTTATATTGATAACTCGATAAGTAGTTAATTAAAATAAAATCTAAGAATTGTCTAGGAAATCTGTTTTTAAAAGTACTAATGTCAGCGATATCAGGAAATGAAGCGGAGGATGCACTAGATAAGGAATTAACTGCTTCAATTAATCCATTTACGCCATTTTGCCCAAAAAGTCCCAACAATTCTGTTGGTTGAAATTCTCCGTCATTATCTAAAACAGACTTTAAATTAGAAACGAAAGTACGAATTTGTTCAATCTCACTTGGAATATTATTGACATCCCAGCCCAATGAGTACATGAAAGATGAAAATATTTCTTCATCCTCAAGAATATCTATCCAGTCCGTGAAGGCTAATCCAATTTCTCTAGCTAATATTGTTAAAGTATTTTCTTGTTCCATAGCCTATACTGTTTGGAAAAACTGATTGTTCGTTTCAAATAACAAAGGGTCTTGTATATACCTTGCCTGATTAAAAGGATTTGGATAATAATTAAAAATTAATTGGCTTGTTAAAGTGCCATTATTAACCCTTGTTATAGGAGTACGAAACTCATATTCAAACCTTCTACCTGTTGCAACAAGTAACTTATCAGTTGCATTGAACCCTGGACTATTATTCAATTCAGCTTGAGTGGGGTTTCTTATTATAAAACTCCAATTTAGACCATTGAAAAAATCATTATAACTTGAGTAACCTATCCTCTCGTAAAGAGGATAAGGGTGTGAACTTTGAAGTGTTGGGTTATTTTGAAGAATAAATGTTCTAATAGCCTGTATTCTTTGTTGTCGATTTGGAGGTGGGTTTTGATTACCATAATTTTGAATATAGGAATATATTTCGACATTCCTTACTATAAATCTCCTACTTTCTCTTAATGGAATTCTAGGAAGAGTGATATTATTGTTTATTACAATATTAGGGGTAAGCCTAACATTTACGTTTCCTCTAAATTCTGTCATTCTACGAATCCAATTATTCCAAAGGTTATTTGGAATTAATGTACCATCATAAAAACTGAACCCTCGGTTTCTAAAGTTAGTCCTAAGTTGATTTAATGTTGTTATCCTTGTTTGTGAGAACACAAGAAATAGATATGTAAAGTATTCAATATATCCTACTATTTGTCCATT
>JAHDDQ010000048.1:0-437 GCA_020629275.1 Tenacibaculum sp.
CGGATAACTTTAATGGTACCGATAGCTTTACTTATGTAATCACGGATGCGAATGGCGATACGGATACAGCTACAGTTGTAGTAACAGTAACACCAGAGGCAGATACACCAACGGCAGTAGACGATACAGCTACAGTTGCTGAGGATGGAACAGTAGATATTGATATTTTAGATAATGATATTGATGTACCAACCGATGGAAGCTTAACAGTAAGTGATCCAGCTAATGGAACCGTAACGATAAATGATGGAGGAACACCAAACGATCCAAGTGATGATATCGTAACGTATATTCCAGATGGTGATTTCAATGGAACAGATACATTCACATACACAATTTGTGATAATGCAAGTCCAGCGAACTGTTCAACAGCAACAGTTACAGTAACAGTAACACCAGAGGCAGATACACCAACGGCAGTAGACGATACAGCTACA
>JAHDDQ010000048.1:537-6083 GCA_020629275.1 Tenacibaculum sp.
TGGAACAGATACATTCACATACACAATTTGTGATAATGCAAGTCCAGCGAACTGTACGACAGCTACAGTAACAGTTATAGTTACACCTACACCAGATGCTGAAGATGATATAGTCGACGCAGATGGAGATGATCCAATAGAGATAGATATTTTGGATAACGATGGAGATGTACCAACTGATGGAGATTTGACTGTTGACGATCCAGATAACGGAGATGTATCTGTAAATGATAATGGAACACCAGATGATCCAAGTGATGATATAATAATCTACACACCAGATTCAGGGTTTACAGGAACAGATACATTTACATACACAATTTGTGATAATGCAAGTCCAGCAAATTGCTCAACAGCAACAGTTACAGTAACTATTAATTCAACATGTTTAACAGTATTCAATGAATTTAGTCCTAATGGAGATGGGAAAAATGATTACTTAAATATCAGTTGTATTGAAAATTATGCAAATAACACAGTAGAAATATTCAACCGATGGGGTAATACTGTATTTAAGGTGAGTGGATATCGCAATGATGACGTTGACAGAAGATTCGAAGGAATTTCTAATGGAAGAGCGACAATACAAACTTCAGACGAATTACCTGTAGGAACATATTTCTATATTATTAATCTAGGTGATGGAAGTCCAGTTAAGAAAGGGTGGATTTATATTAATAGATAAAATATAATTAGATAATAATGAAATTATTTTTAAAGAAAATTGTTTTGATAGCTTGCATTGGTTACATAACCAATGCACTATCACAACAAGATCCACATTATACTCAGTACATGTTAAATACAATGTCTGTAAACCCTGCTTATGTTGGATCTAAAGGATATAAAGTAATCACGGCATTAGGGAGAACTCAATGGGTTGGTTTTGAAGGAGCTCCGGATACCCAGACCATTAGTTATGATACTCCTTTAGCATACGAAGGTCTTGGTTTAGGTGTTAATTTAGTAAATGATAGACTTGGTCCTTCTCATGAAACTTATATCGATGCAAATGCTTCATATACAATCCAAACTGGAGAAGAAGGAAACTTGGCATTTGGATTAAAATTAGGAGGAAGGTTATTAAATGTAGATTGGAGTCTTGGTAAATCAAGAGACGACGATCAGCTTTTTGACCCAAACAATAATATTACAAATAAATTTTTACCAACTGTAGGTGCAGGTATTTACTATCACGAACCTGAATGGTATATTGGTTTATCTGTACCTAACTTTTTAAGGCAAGAACATTACGACGCGAATAGGAGTGTAGGAGAAGTAGCGGTAGAGCGTATGCACTTCTTTTTAATTACTGGTTATGTATTTGATATTGATGAAAGTATTAAATTTAAGCCAGCAGCTTTGGTTAAAGCTGTTTTTGGAGCACCATTATCGGTTGATGTATCAGCAAATTTCCTTTTTGAAGAAAAATTTAGAGTAGGAGCTGCATGGAGATGGGACGATTCTGTTGCGGCATTACTTGGTTTTCAAGTGAGCGAATCATTGCACATTGGATATGCGTATGATTTAACTACATCAAATTATAATGTTGCTAACTCTGGAACACACGAAGTATTACTTCGATATGAAATATTCGAACAGGCTAAAATGAAATCCCCAAGATTTTTTTAAAGTTTACTGTAATGAAACAACCAACCAAATTAAGAACATTATTATTAATACTATTTACAACCACATTATTTTCACAGAGCAAAAGAGTAGCTGATAGATATTTTGAGGAGTTTGCTTATATAAAAGCTGCTAAAATATATGAAGCAGTTTATCAAAAAGGAGATACTTCTAAATATATATTGAAAAGACTAGGGGATGCATATTATAACAATTCAAAAACAGAGAAAGCTGCTTTTTGGTATCGTAAACTAATTGAGGATAAGAAGGAAAAAGATCCAGCTTATATATTCAAATATTCCCAAGTTTTAAGGAGTAATGGAGATATTAAAAAGTCGGATTTAATATACTCAAGATTAGAGAAAGAAGAAAACATATCAAGTAGAGAAGTCTTTTTAGATGAAACAGATTATTTTCAAGACTTTATCAATGAAGGTGAAAAAAAGATTAGCATAAGAAATTTATCTATAAACACACCATTCTCTGACTTTGGTGGATATATCTTCAATAATGAAGTATATTTTGCTTCGTCTTCACCAAAAAAACTAAAAAAAGAAAAACTCTACAAGTGGAATAATCAACCATTCTTAAATATTTATAAGTCAAAAGGTTTTATAGATAAGTCTGAAGATTCCAAACAAGATTCAATATTTGAACTAACAGAAAAAACTATATTACCTTCACCTGTAAATACTGAATTTCATGAATCTTCTGTAGCAATTACAAAGGATGGACGTTATATGTACTTTAGTAGAGTTAATTACAACGGTAAGAAGCTAAAAAAAGATAAGAAGAAGACCGTAAATTTAAAATTATATAGGGCTGAGAATATCGATGATGAATGGAGGAACATCATTGAATTACCGTTTAACAATGATGAATACTCAGTAGCACATCCTGCGCTTAGTCCTGATGATAAGATATTATATTTCACTTCAGATATGCCAGGCTCTTTGGGTAAAACTGATTTGTACAAAATAGAAATTAAAAAAGAAGGTTACGGAGATCCTATTAATTTAGGAAAAGAAATAAATACTCCAGAAAAAGAGATGTTTCCTTTTGTTTCAGACGATAATATACTGTTTTTCTCATCTAACGGACATAGAGGACTTGGGTTATTAGACATTTTTCAAACCAAAATTTACGATAATGGAAGTTATAGTAAAGTTGTAAACTTAAACTATCCATTCAATAGTAATAAAGACGATTTTTCGTTTTATTTAGCAAAGGATAGTCGTAAAGGATTTTTCTCTTCAAACAGAGCTAAAGGAAAAGGAGACGACGATATTTACAGTTTCTATATTACAGAAACTCCAGAAGAAGAAAAATGTTACCAGCTTATTACTGGAGGCGTAACTAATAAAGTTACTAAAGAACCAATTCTAAACGCTATAGTCAAATTAATAGACGATAATGGAACTTTAGTAGAAGAAGTTGTAACAAATTCTAGAGGAATTTACACATTTAGCAAGCTGGGGTGTAAAAAAGAGAAGTATACAGTTGTAACTCAAAAGGCAGATTATAGATCGGCAAATAGTAAATCTACTACAACTTCTAAAAGTAAAGAATTCAAAAAGATTGTAGTTAATTTGGTTCTTGATCCACTAATAGTAGGTAACCAAATCGTAATAAAACCTATTTATTTTGACTACGATCAGGCAATAATTAGAGACGATGCACAATATGAACTCGAAAATATAGTTACTGTAATGAACAATCATCCAAATATGGTGATTAAGATTGAAGCACATACAGATAGCAGAGGAGGAAGAGCATATAATAGAAAGTTATCGGATCGAAGAGCTAAGGCTACAGGAGACTTTATTATATCAAGAGGAATTGAAGGAAAAAGAATTGAAAGCGCAATAGGATTTGGAGAAGATCAACTTCTTAATCATTGTGACGATATAAAAGGAAAAAAGTGTACAGAAGAAGAGCATCAATTAAATAGAAGATCGTATTTCTATATCGTAAAAGGAAAAAATATTAAAGTTGAGAATACCAAACCTGTAGTAATAGACAAGAAAGGCTATGAAGATCAGAAACTAATGTTGGAGCGTTTGAAAAAAATGCAGAAAGCTAAGAAAAAGTTTAAAAGCTTAAGGTTAGGAAGAAAACAAGACGATAAATGTTATAAAGGTGAAGATCATTGTAGCAAGCTTTTGAAATAATCCCTAAATTATTTTAAAGAGAAAGCGAGAAGGTACTACCTTCTCGCTTTTATTATTCACACTAAGCAACTATATTTTCTGAAGCTTTATAGTTCTTATAATATTGCATTAGTATAAAAGAACACATCACAGATGAAGCAATTCCTTCTATAGCCAAAGCAAAGACTACGATAGACAAACTAAGCTTATTACCCCACAATGAAGAATTTTCAAGAACTGTCATAAAGCTAGGGTCCATAAGTCCAACATATACCATTAAGCCTACAATAGTTAAGCCCACTCCAATTACTGAAGCACCAAAACCAACGTAAAAGTTATTAAAGTAAGAATTTTGATGATTTAAATTAATATTCATCTTAATGGCTCTATTTACTCCCCAAAAGACAAAAAGAAAGTTTAAAAAACGAAGTTCAGAAACATTATCAAGATTGAAAACTTTCATTAAAAGAAAGAAAACAACGATACATCCATATATAAGGAATGCATTACTTAAGATTATTTTATCAGTATTCATAGTAGAAGAAATTAAAATTAGGTTCTTCTAAAGATACAAAATAACTAAATGTAAATCAATTAATTAGCTTAAAGCTTCTTTCAATATTGTTATGGGATGTTTTGCAATTCTATTTGTACCATCATAAATTTGATGTCTACAACTAGTACCAGAAGCTGCTATTATAGTTGTTTCGGAAGATTTTCTAATTTTAGGAAATAAAGTATCTTCCCCTACTTGCATGCTTACATCGTAGTGTTCTTTTTCGTATCCAAAAGAACCAGCCATTCCACAACAGCCAGTATTCATTATTGTTACGGAATAATGCTCAGGTATATTTAACATTGTAAATGTTGGATGCGTGCTCGAAAGAGATTTCTGATGACAATGACCATGAATTTTCACAGTTTTTGATTCTGAACTAAAAAAAGTTTTATCAATATTTCCTTTTTCAAATTCATTAGCAATAAATTCTTCAAATGTATACGTATTTTTTGCCAACAATTTGGCTGCTTTTGTGTCGCTAGCTAAACGAATGTATTCGTCTCTAAAAGTTAAAATAGCTGACGGCTCAACTCCAATCAATGGTACTTCTTCAGAAATTAAATCTTTAAAAATATCAACATTACGATTAGCTATTTCCTTAGCTTCTCTCAAGAATCCTTTAGAGATATAACTTCTGCCACTTTCTTCATGATCTATAAGCTGAACAGAATAACCTAATTTTTCAAGTAAAATATAGGCATCTTTACCAATTTCAGCGTCATAAAAGTTAGTGAATTCATCATTAAAAAAATAAATTTTTCTCTTGTTCGAGCTATTGGTATTATTTTTCTTGAACCAGCTCGATAATGTTTGCTTGGCAAGTTTAGGTACTGTTCTTTCTAGTGCTACACCTAAGATTTTTTTGGCGATAGAGGTATTTGTAATGAAGTTAGTTAGTGAAGGAAATTTACTACCTAATTTATTATACTTTGCATTGTTGGCGAATAGTTTACTTCTAAATGAATACCCATTAGTTTCTTGATATTGATATAGAAACTCAGCTTTTAGCGTTGCAACATCAACATTGCTAGGACACTCACTAGCACAAGCCTTACAACTCAAGCATAAATCAAAAACATCTTTAAGCTCTTTATGGTTAAATTGATTTTTTTCAGATGAATTAGTTAAAAATTCACGTAGTGTATTTGCTCTAGCTCTAGTTGTATCTTTTTCGTTTTTTGTAGCTCGGTAACTGGGGCATAAGGTCC
>JAHDDQ010000048.1:6093-24432 GCA_020629275.1 Tenacibaculum sp.
GCCGATTTTCTACAATCACCAGAACCATGACATTTTTCAGCAAGCTTTAAAATTCCTTCACTATCAGAAAAATCTAAAAGTGTATTAATTTTTGGTTCTTCTCGATCAACATCATAACGCAAACTTTTATCCATTGGGAAAGCATCCGTTATTTTTCCTTTATTAAAAACATTGTGTGGATCAAATGCTTTTTTAATTCTTCGTAATAATTGATAATTTTTATCGCCAATCATTAACGGTATAAACTCAGCTCTAACAATACCATCGCCGTGCTCCCCACTAAAAGAGCCCTTATATTTTTTTACTAACTCAGCAGTTTCTGTAGTTATTTTTCGAAACAAAACTACGTCTTCAGATTTCTTTAAGTTTAAAATAGGTCGTAAATGAAGTTCGCCAGCACCAGCATGAGCATAATAAACAGCCTTTTGCTGATACTTATCCATTATACCTGTAAATTCCTCAATGTATTCTGGTAGGTCGTTTAAATCAACTGCAGTGTCTTCTATACATGCAACAGCTTTCTTGTCACCAATCATATTACCAAGTAAACCTAAACCTGCTTTTCGTAAATCCAATATCTTCTTAATATCACTGCCATACACCTTAGGAAAATGATAACCTGAACTATTTATTTTTAAGTCAGCAATCAATTCATCAGCTTGCTTTTCTACATTTTCTATGGAAATCCCTTTGACCTCTAACATTAATACAGCATCAGGATCGCCTTGTAAAAAGAAGCGGTTTTTAGATTGTTCCCTGTTATTTTTAGTACAATCTAAAACAACCTTATCCATTAGTTCACAAGTAAACAAATCATGTTTCATAGCCGTAACAGTAGCTTTTAAACTCTCATTAACACTTTTAAAGTGAGGAGCTACCATAATGCTAACTGCTGGTGGAATGTCATCTAATTGAATTGTAATAGCAGTGGAAAAGGCTAAAGTACCTTCACTGCCCGATAAAAATTTAGCAATATTTATTGTTTCATTATTTCCGCCAAATAGTTCAGAAGCTAAAAACTCATCAACTGCATAGCCTGTATTACGTCTGTGAATTGTTTCTTTAGGAAATTGTTCTTTAATTTCCTTTTGATGTTCCTCGTTTATTAGTTCATTATATATCGTTTGGTAGATTTTACCTTCTAAATTATCAAGCATTAACTTTTGTTTAAATGCTTCAGAAGTTATTTCAGAAAAAGTGGCAGAACTTCCATCAGAAAGTATGGCATCAATTTGTACTACTTTATCTCTTGTTACTCCATATTTAATAGAGGTACTTCCAGAAGAATTATTTCCTACCATACCACCAATCATACATCGATTAGATGTTGAAGTGTTTGGACCGAAAAACAAACCATATGGTTCTAGAAATCGATTTAAATCATCTCTTATAATACCAGGCTCAACAGTTATCGTTTTTTTAGTCTCATCGAATCCAAGAATAGAGGTAAAATGCTTTGAAACATCAACAACAATACCATCACCAACGCACTGACCAGCAAGAGAAGTTCCTGCAGTTCTTGGTATTAGAGTTATCGAATTGTCAATACCAAACTGAATAAGTGTTTGTATATCTTTTATATTTAAAGCGTAAGCAACAGCTAATGGTAACTTTCGATACACTGAAGCATCTGTAGCATACAAACTTTTATGCAAATTATCATATAACAATTCGCCATTTAAAGAATTTTGAAGTATTTTTAAAGAAGATTCATTTACCATAATGTAACAAATATCTGAATTATATTTCAACTAGAACAAATTTAATTATTAAACAAAATAGGTTATATTTGTTTTAAATTAAACAAAAAGATGACAACAGCTAAAATTTTCGAAAAATTATGGAGTGAGTACACAGATCGTACTCCTTCTGCACAAAAAATAAATAATCTTTTTACAGCAAAAGGGAATAAAGTATTTAACGATCACGTTGCTTTTAGAACTTTTGATGATGATAGAGTGAATATTGAGGTATTAGCGACTCCTTTTTTAGAAGCAGGATATGAAGAAAAAGGAGACTATGTTTTCGAAGCTAAAAAGTTATACGCTAAACATTTTGAACATAAAACAGATAAAGATGCGCCTAGAGTTTTTATCAGTCAATTAAAAACAAAGGAATTCTCAGAAGAATTACAAGGAACAGTTAAGCGATTAATCGATAGTTTAAAAGAAGATGAATTAAAGCCAGAAACTTTAGTTTTTAAGGGAAGATTGTGGGAGCAGCCAATTTTCGAAGTGTACGAAAAATTACAGGAGGAGAGTGAATATGCAGCTTGGTTATATGTAAACGGTTTTTGTTCTAATCATTTTACGGTTGATGTAAATAAGTTATCTACATTCAATTCACTACAAGAAGTAAATGAGTTTTTGAAGAATAATGGATTTAAAATGAACGCTTCAGGAGGAGAAATTAAAGGAACTCCAGAGCAGTTTCTTGAACAATCTAGTGTTTTAGCTGACAGAATTCCTGTAGACTTTAAAGAAGGAACCAAAGAGATTACTTCTTGCTATTATGAGTTTGCTTTTAGACATCCTATGGAAAATGGAGAATTATACTCAGGGTTCATAGCAAAATCTGCAGATAAAATATTTGAAAGTACTGATATGAAATTACAAAAGTAAATTTCAAAATTATCAATAGTAAAATACAAGCATTTCTTGTAACATAATAAATAAACAATCGTCTTTATTATAAAGGCGATTTTTTATGAATATATTTAGAGTGTTTCTTGCAATAATTTTCCCACCATTATCAGTAATAGATAAAGGCTGTGGATCCTTCTTAATTACTTTCATTTTAACAATATGTGGATGGATACCAGGCGTTATTGGCGCATTGGTAATTTTAAATAGTTCTGAGCGATAATCACTTATAATAGACTTTGATCTAACTACTAATTTTTTCTTAAAATTACAGAAGTTATACTTTTTTAAAGAATAGTAAACGTATTGATTGATATATTTGTTATAAATCAACTACTATTCAAATGAGAAAAACGATACTTCTTTTAGTATTAACTTTATGTACTTTAAGTATTCAAGCGCAAGATAAAGTTAAGTTATCCTATTATCTTCCACAAAATTTAACTTACAATACTAATATTCCAACACCAGCTTCTATAATAGGTCACGAGGTAGGAGAGTGGCATATTACACACGATAAGTTAATAATGTATATGAAAGCTTTAGCAAAAGCTTCTGATAGAATTGTTATTGAAGAAAGAGGGAAAACGTATGAAGGTAGGCCTTTGTTATTACTTAAAATAACCTCACCAAAAAATCATAATAACCTTGAGAATATTAGAATCAAACATATAGAAGCAACAAACAATGCTACTTTAGATGTTACAAATTCTCCAATAGTAGTGTATCAAGGTTTCTCCATTCACGGAAATGAAGCAAGTGGATCAAATGCAGCTTTGGCAGCGGCGTATTATTTTGCAGCTGCAGAAGGAAATGAAATAGAAAGAGTTTTAAATAATACAATTATTCTTTTTGACCCGTCACTAAATCCAGACGGATTACAACGCTTTGCTTATTGGGCAAATACTAATAAATCAAAAAATATAAATCCTGATCCAAACGACAGAGAGTATACTGAAGTTTGGCCAAGAGGTAGAACTAATCATTATTGGTTCGATATGAATAGAGATTGGTTACCTGTTCAGTTACCAGAGAGTCAGTCTAGAATACAAACGTTCCATAAATGGTTACCTAATGTATTGACTGACCATCATGAAATGGGATCTAACTCTACATTCTTTTTTCAGCCAGGAATACAAAGTAGAACACATCCATTAACACCAAAGATGAACCAAGAGCTTACAAAAGAAATAGCAACTTATCATGCTAAGGCTTTCGATAAGATTGGTTCAATATATTATTCAGAGGAAAGTTTTGATGATTTTTATTATGGAAAAGGATCAACATTTCCTGATATTAATGGAAGCATAGGTATTTTATTCGAGCAGGGGAGTTCTCGTGGTCATGCGCAAGAAACCAATAATGGGATATTAACTTTTCCTTTTACCATAAGAAATCAATTTACAGCTGCATTATCAACAATAGAAGCTGCAAACTCAATGCGAGTAAAAATCTTAAAATTCCAGCAAAAATTCTATAAAAATTCGAGAGATGCTTTTGAGAAAAATGCATTAGTTTTTGGAGATGAAAAAGATGCTGCAAAAACCTATCATTTAGCTGAAGTTTTAAAAAGACATAATATTAAGATTCATGAATTGAAATCTGACTTTACATCAGGTTCAAAAAAGTTTAAAAAGGGATATAGTTATGTTATTCCTATGAATCAAAAGAATAGTCGTTTGGTAAAAGCAATGTTTGATGTCCGTAAAGAATTTAAGGATAGCTTATTTTATGATGTCTCAGCGTGGACTTTTAATCATGCTTTTGGAGTTGATTTTGCCGAGAATGTGCCTCAGTCTAAGATGGGGAAAAAGGTGGAAAAATTAGAATTTAAAAGAGGAAGTCTAGATGTTAAAAGTAAGGTAGGATATTTAATGTCTTGGAATGAATATTATGCACCAAAAGCCTTGAATGCAATTTTAACTAAAGGTTTAAGAGCAAAAGTAGCTTTAAAGAATTTCAAAAATAATGGGATGGCCTATGATTACGGAACAATTTTTATTCCTGCGCAGAACCAAAGTTTAAATGCAAAAGAATTATACGAATTTTTAGCTAGGGTTTCAGAAGAAAGTCATCTTCAAATTAGCGGGGTTAGCACAGGGTTGAATCAAGGAATAGATTTAGGGAGTAATAACTTTGCAGCAATAAAAAAGCAAAAAGTAGCAATGTTAGTTGGTGACGGTATATATGGAAATGATGCAGGAGAGATTTGGCATCTATTTGATCAAAGATTCGATATGCATATTACGAAACTAGATATGAATTATTTTAACCGTATTGATATTAGTAAGTATAGCACATTAATAGTACCAAATAGTTATTCTATGAGTAAATCAACCACTAATAAACTCAAAAATTGGGTTAGAGAAGGAGGAACACTAATTGGTTACAGAAACAGTATAAATTGGTTTATAAATAACGATTTACTTAAAGCTAAATTGAAGAAGGTAAAAAGAGATTCTATAAATAATGTAACATTTGAAAATAGAAGAAATTCTTCTGGAGCACAAGTTATAGGTGGTGCAATTTTTAAAGCTTCTTTAGATAGATCACATCCAATTAACTTTGGATACAAAAATGATGAATTAGCCTTATTTAGAAATACAACTGTATTTATGCAACCAGATAAAAGGAGCTATAATAATCCAATACAATACACAAATAATCCTTTGTTAAGCGGTTATATTTCCAAAAGTAATCTTGCACAATTAAAAAGTTCAGTGCCTTTTAAAGTTCAAAGGTTAGGAAGAGGAAAAGTAATTGGATTTACAGATAATACAAATTTTAGAGGGTTTTGGTACGGGACAAATAAATTATTAATGAACGCTATCTTCTTCTCTAAAATGATGTAATTTTTATAGTTTAAGATATTTGAGTACCATTAGCACACTTATGAGAAGCTGTTAAAAGAACGACTTCATTACTTTCATTATATACACCTAAAACAAGGCATTGGCTCATAAAATTAGCTATTTGCCTTGGTTTTAAATTGATCAAACAAGATACTTGTTTACCAATTAACTCATCTTTTAAGTATAGATGAGTGATTTGAGCACTAGATTTTTTTATACCTAATTCACCTAGATCTATTTTTAGTTGATAAGCAGGTTTCTTAGCTTTAGGAAAGTCGTGAACTTCTAGTATAGTTCCAATTCTAATATCGACTTTTAAGAAATCCTCAAAATTAATTTTCTCCATGTGTAGATAATTTCTCAATGACCCATAGTGGACCAATTAGTAAAAACTGTAAATCTTTAATAAAAGAAGGTTTTTCTCCTTCAATTTTATGACCATAAAATTGTCCTATCCAAGCCACAACGAAAACACTTAAAGAAACAACAAGTAAGTTCGATATATTATTAATCCAGTTATTAGCTATTATACATAATAAGATAACGACTAACATACGTGTGAAATACCAAAACCCAATTCTTAAATAGAAAAATAGAGAAACAAGTATACCAAAAATGAAAGCCCAATTTTCTATCAATGGGTTATAAAGTTGAAAAGTATTTTTCAAGAACTCATTAGGGATAGACATTAAGATACCTACTACACTGAAAAAAATTGCTGGAACACAGATATAGTGAATTAACTGATTTGTTTCGTTTTGATGGCTTATCGCATATTCATCAAACCATTGTTGTGCTGTTTTCATTATTATAAAAATTAAAAAGACCAGAAAATATAAATTAACTGGTCTTTTAAAAATATGATTATTATTTTTTATTCTACTAATTTAAAATTAATAGGGAAGGTATACTTTACATTCGCAGGTGTACCGTTAATTAAGGCAGGCTTCTTGAATGTTGGTAATTTTTGAATTAAAACTTTTGCTGCAGCTTCTAAAAGATCCCCATCTTTAGGCCCTCTAGTTTTTACATTAGCAACCTCACCATTTTTATCTATTACAAAATAAGCATAAACTTTACCTTGAATATTTTTATCAGCAGCTTCTTGTGGATATGCAAAATACTTCTGAATGTGTTTAACTAATTCTGTATTGAAACAATTTAATGAATTGTCACTGCCACAAGCAGCAAATTCTGGAATTGCTTGAACTTCTGAAAACTTCAAAGCATCTTTCAATGCAACTTTAGCAGCTACAGGCTTTACATTAGATGGCTTTTTACCAGGAATTCTAAATGAAATAGGAACTCCATATTTAACTTTAACAGCTTTACCGTTGTGCTTACCTGGTCTAAATTTAGGTAATTTACGAACAATTCTTTCTGCTTCTTTCTCTAATAATTCTCCCTTGTAAGGTCCTCTTAAATTTAAATCGGCAACCTCACCGTTTTTATCGATAACGAATTGTACTAATACTCTACCTTGTACACTATTATCGTATGCTTTTTGTGGGTATCTAAAATATCTTTTTACGTGTCTAGATATTTCTTCTTTAAAACATTTTTCTTGTTTATATATAGCTACTTTCTCACAGTCGCTAAAAAGTGGAATTTCTTCAACTAAGCTGAATGGAACTTTGTCAACGATTTCTTCACTACTTAAATCTAAATTACCAACTAAAGAAGCTTTTTTCTTCAAAGCTGCTAATTTATGTGAAGTATTAGAAGATCCAACTCCTGTAACAGCATCTCTCTTACGAATGACTCTTCGCCTAGAAGTAACCTCAACGGAAACTTGTTTGGTTTTTGAATCTTTTTTATCTTCTATTGAACATTTGGTGATACTGTTTAAATCCAAAGCAGGTTCGCTTGTTGGAGTATCACAGGTCTCATTTGATTTAGATTGAGACATAACAAATTGCTGTGACATCAAGAACACAGACATTAAGAATACTTTTTTAATCATACTTTTAGGGATTGATGGGATTAATTGGGGCTAATGTAGTGATATTTAGCCATTAAAAAAAATATTTCAATTAATTTTAGCATTTTTTAAGATATTTATTGAAATATTTAGTAAAAAAGTATGATGTAAAATAGTGTTAATCAGTATTAAAGTTAATTGGTAAACTGTATTTTACATTAACAGGTAGTCCTTCATGCCTCCCTGGAGTAAATTTTGGTAACTTGCTGATTACCAGCTTTATTTCTTTTTCTAATTGCTTGTTGTTTTTTCTGCTCTTGATTAATAAGTTGGTAGTATTCCCTTTTTGATCAACATTAAATTGAATATAAACTCGACCTGAAATACCATTCTCGGAAGCACTTTCTGGAGTAAAATTTTTAGCAAAATGTTTAGAAAATTCCTTATTAAAACAATCTGCATTATTGTTGTTTACAACTTCACAGTTTGGAAATAAAGGAACTTCGTCTACTATTGAAAAAAGAATTTCCTGTGAAGTAATATTTTTGGAAACGATAGCTTTTTTTATTTCTACAGCATCAGAGCTAATTTCTTTTTGCAAATTATTGGTATTGTTAATGGAATTTGCTTTTTCTCTTTTTCTTATAATTCTTCTTCTTGTTTTTTTAGAAGAAACATTCATAACGATATCCTTAGAATTGGTTTCATCGCCTTTTTTTTCTATTGTACATTTTGAAATTTCATTAAAAATATCAATACTTGGTTCTGGAGTATTGCATTGTTTGTTTTGTGCATTTGTAATATTAGTATACAAAAACAATATAAAAATTAAGATTGTTAGGGGAGTAAAATGTTTCATGGAGGGGGAGGTATGATTATAGTTACGGTTTTAACAAATTTCGTATAAATATTAATTTTTCATGTTAAGGAGTTTTTATTGTAAGGTTAAAAAGAAAAAAGAAATTCAATTATTTTTTTTCTTTTTTTAATGTTTACTTAACGTTCTAGTAATGTAGTTAAGTTATTGATAATTAGGTGTCAACTTGAGCTAAAGATAACAAAAAAGAATGCGTTATTAATTAACATATGTTAATTAATAACGCATTCTTAATTAAGAAAAAAGATAATTACTTGACGCTCATTAATTCTACGTCAAATATAAGAGTAGCGTTTGGAGGTATTACTCCACCAGCACCGCTTTCACCGTAAGCTAAATTAGAAGGAATCACAAAACGTGCTTTATCTCCAACTTTTAATAACTGAATACCTTCGTCCCATCCTGGAATTACTTGACCAACGCCAATTGAAAAATCGATTGGTTGTTTACGTTTGTATGAAGAATCAAACACAGTACCGTCTAAAAGTTGTCCTTTATAATGTACGGAAACTGTAGCTCCTTTAGTGGCTTTTGTGCCTTCACCTTCTTGTAAAATTTTATAGCGAAGTCCACTTGCAGTTTCATCGTAACCTGATGCTACTTCATCTAATAACGCTTTTTGTTTAGCGCGCTCTTCTTCTAATCGCTTTTCTCTTGAGCCTTCAAAAGTTCTAAAAGCCTCAACAGCGTTCCATTGTTCAGCAGCTTCTCCTACACGTACAATCTCAATATTCATTTCATCGCCTTGTGCAATAGCATCAACAACATTTTGTCCTTCTACAACATTGCCAAATACAGTATGTTTTCCGTCTAACCATGGAGTAGCAACGTGAGTGATGAAAAATTGAGAACCATTTGTTCCTGGACCTGCATTAGCCATCGAAAGTTTACCAGGAGCATCATGATTTAAATCTGAACGTATTTCGTCGTCAAATTGATAGCCAGGATTTCCAGTTCCAGTTCCTTGAGGACACCCTCCTTGGATCATAAAGTCAGGAATTACTCTATGGAATTTCAAACCATTATAATAAGGTTCTCCTTGTGGTCTTGCAGAGTTTTCAAGATTTCCCTCAGCTAAGGCTACAAAATTACCTACAGTCCCTGGAGTTTTTTCATGTTCTAAATTCACTAAAATATCTCCTTTTGAAGTTGTGAATTTTGCATAGATTCCGTTATTCATTGTTTTTGTATTAAATGTATTATTTATTTTTTTGAAGCCAATAATGTGGCAAAATTAAAACTAATTCCAATATTTAAATTAGTTGAATTTACATTACCAAAAGGAGCATAAAGTTTTCCTCCGGATGCTTTTATGGCTAAATTATCCTTTATGTTGTATTGTAAACCGATGGTTGGTCTTACCACTATTCCTTCATCTGTATCGACACCAGCTCCACCAGCAGCTCCACCAGTAAGGTTAAGAAATGCGTTAAACTTATTGTTAACAAAGTTATTAGTTTTTATACCTAAACCAACCAAGCCATGTGCATAGCCTCCTGATCTCCCTCCGTACGCAAATCCTGCTTCACCAATAATGTAGATGTTCTTTAAAATATCATAATTGAACTGTAAACCGATAAGTTGTAGATCAGTTGATAAAACATTGTTAGGATCGTCTGTTTTATTTACTGAAAAATAAGTTTGATTTTCTAGATTAACAGATAAACCTTGTGTTCTATATGTATCATATAAGCCATCATTATTGTTTGTTTGTGTGCCTCCACTTAAGTTTATATACTTTATACCAAAACCAAGAGTGTAAGCTTCAAAGTCACCATCCAAAGCTCTATAATAGCCCCCATGACCACTTATTGCTAGTGAGTTAGATAGTTTGAAATCGAGACCAGCTGAAGGGTATATAGTTGCACCACCTTCTGGAGCTATTCTTCCACCTGCTGCACCAATTCCTAATTTACCAAATAAATTTATATACTTTGATTGATAAGGATGATATCCTGCTCCGAAGAATAAATCCATGAATCCAGCTCTTAGCCCTTTATAAATAGCATCAGTATGTGCAAAAAGAAAAGTGTTAGCATTCAAGTATTTTTGATATTCAAACCCGAGAACATATAGCGTATCGTCTAAAGCAGTACCATTATCTCTTTTTGATTTCCCTGTAGGAATGAAGAAGTCAAACCGTACCTGTTGCGTGTTTTTAACAACAGGCTTTTTCCAGAAGTGATCGTTATTTTTATTAGATTTAGTATACTTTTGGAAAGAGTTCTTATAATCTGTATAACGAAGTGTACTTGGTATTTCTAAGAAAATAGAAACTGTATTATCTTTTATACTACCTGTAAAAAAGTTAATATGGCTGTATTGAACTCCAAAAGAATACCTATCCATTTTGTATTGTAGACCTACATTTGTGTTTATAAAAGCACCATCATTAACTAAAATACGGTAACCACCGCCGCCGCCAAAGTGAATGTTAGCATCAGCATATAAGTTTCCTATGATTCGTTGATTAATACCAATCTCCGCTCCAAGTGTGAATAAACCACCTTGATCTCCAGTTATAGCATAATGAAAAGCAGCACCTCCGTATAAAAAATCATTAAAAGGAATTTGATAATGTAATCCCACTAATCCCATGGTTGGTCTTAGCCCAGGAAACTCATTAGTTGGCATATCTACAGACATAAAATTTAGTCTGATTCTATTATTAAGTTCTTTACCTTGTAGTTGATTGATCTCTGTTTGAGCTAATATTGAAAAAGAGAATGTAAAAATTAGAGTACATAACAGTATATACTTTAAATAAGTGTTATTAGGTATAGTTTCTTCTCTAAATAATAATGAGTTAAACATGTTCATTAAGTTAAGTTATTGTGCTTATTTACAATATCATTATTTAAATTCACTTGTAAAATGAAGTTTTACAGTAGGGTATTTACTTTGAGTCATTTGAATAGTAAAAGCAGAGTCAGCAAGAAAAACAAGTTGTCCTTGTTTGTCTTTTGCTAAATAACGTTGTTTTACACGTTTAAATTCTAGAAATTCTTCATTCTTTTCGTCTTCAGCTTCAACCCAACATGCTTTGTGTACTCCTATATTTTCATAAGTACACTTTGCATTATATTCATGCTCTAAACGATATTGAATTACTTCATACTGAAGAGCACCTACGGTACCTATAATTTTTCGCCCGTTCATATCCATAGTGAATAATTGCGCAACACCTTCGTCCATTAATTGATCTAAACCTTTGTATAATTGCTTAGCTTTTAAAGGATCTGCGTTGTTAACATATCTAAAATGTTCAGGAGAAAAACTTGGGATTCCTTTAAAATTTAATTGTTCACCTTCAGTTAGTGTATCACCAATTTTAAAATTACCAGTATCATGAAGACCAACAATATCTCCAGCAAAAGATTCTTCTACAATTTCTTTTTTCTCAGCAAAAAAAGCATTTGGACTTGAAAACTTTACTTTTTTTCCATTACGTACGTGTAAATACGGAGTATTTCTTTTAAAAGTACCAGAAACAATTTTCACAAAAGCTAACCTGTCTCTATGTTTAGGATCCATATTAGCATGAATCTTAAAGACAAAACCAGTTAGTTTATTTTCTTTTGCATCAACTAAGCGTTCTTCTGCTTTTTTTGGTTGTGGATTAGGTGCTATATCTACAAAACAATCTAAGAGTTCTTTTACTCCAAAATTATTTAAAGCTGAACCGAAAAATACGGGTTGTAAATCTCCACTTATATAAGCTTCTTGATTAAATTCAGGATAAATTCCATCAACCATTTCAAGTTCTTCTCGTAATGTTTCTGCAGCTTTACTACCAATCATTTCGTCTAATTCAGGTGTGTTTATATCTGTAAACTCTACACCGTTACTAACTGTCTGTTTGTTGTCTGCTGAAAAAATATTGATTTTCTTTTCCCAAATATTGTAGATACCTTGAAAATCATACCCCATTCCAATCGGAAAAGAAAGTGGAATAGTTTTTAAGCCCAATTTTTGCTCAACTTCATCTAATAAATCGAAAGCGTCTTTTCCTTCACGGTCAAGTTTATTTATAAAAACGATAATTGGAATTTTACGCATTCTACAAACCTTAACAAGCTTTTCAGTTTGTTCCTCAACACCTTTAGCAACGTCTATTACAACTATTACACTATCTACTGCAGTAAGTGTTCTGAATGTATCTTCAGCAAAATCTTTGTGACCAGGAGTATCGAGAATATTTATTTTTTTGTCTCTGTAGTTAAAAGCAAGAACAGAAGTAGCAACAGAAATACCACGCTGACGTTCAATTTCCATGAAGTCAGATGTAGCTCCCTTTTTTATTTTGTTGCTTTTTACAGCACCAGCCTCTTGTATGGCACCACCAAAAAGTAAAAGCTTTTCAGTTAATGTTGTTTTACCAGCATCGGGATGCGATATAATACCAAATGTTCTTCTCTTTTTTATTTCTTCTAAAAAACTCATTTATAAATTTTGAAGCAGCAAAGTTAGCTTTTTAAAAGAGGATGAACAATATAGAAATAAGATTGTTAATTTTTAATAGGCAGATTTTACTTTCTCTACGTTCTTAGATTTAAGTCTTATAGCTTGAAGTTAATTTTTTTTCAATATAAATACCGAATAAGGATGGGGAATTAGGAGTTTATAATTACTTAATAATCTCCATTTCAATAGGGATATCAGTAATTGGCCAGTCGCTAATTCCAGTTTTAACCTTCGAAATTTTTCTAATTGTAGAAAACCCTGAGATTACTTCTCCAAATACTGTATAGTCTCCATCAAGATGATGAGCACCGCTTTTGTTACTAACGATGTAAAAGTTGAAAGGATTCGAAAGTTTATTGGGGTTAAAATCTATTCTGCGAGCCAAAGCTAATGCTCCATAACGATGTTTCTTATGTTTTAAAAATTCAGCGGGTAATTTATAATTCTGATATTTATTTCTAAAAGTAGCAGATTCCTGCTCGTCAGATTCTCCTCCTTGAATAGCCATATCTTTTGCAATTCTATGAAAAACAGTAGTATTGAAATACCCTATTTTAACAAGAAAAATGAAGCTAGCTCTGTGCAAGGGAGTTTCATTAAATAATCGTAATTTAATAGTACCAAACTTTGTTCTAATGAGTACCTTGTTCTCTTTATTCAGCTTACCATATTTTTCAAAGAAAGGTCTTACATTATTATGATTTAAACTATCCCAAGCTTTCAATATTTTTTCTTCGGATTTCTTTTTTTGTGTAGCAGTTTGTTTAACATTATCTATTTTAGGGATATCTTTTTTCTCGGTAATCTGCTTGTTATTCTCACAAGAGAATAGGATAAAAATGAAGATTAAAAGAGCAGTTTGGAATATTTTCATCTATAATTCTTAAAAATAGAGTGTAAATATACTTGATGTAATTCTATTTTTCATTCTGAAGGTGTTTTTTTAGAACGCTATGATTTCATTACATTTGTCTGTATATGAAAGAACATGTAATTTTAGTGGACGAGCTAGATAATGAGTTGGGAATAATGGAGAAAATTGAAGCTCATGAAAAAGCGCTACTTCATAGAGCGTTTTCTGTATTTATTTTTAACGATAACGACGAATTAATGCTTCAGCAAAGGGCCAAGTGTAAATATCATTCTCCTTTATTGTGGACAAACACTTGTTGCTCACATCAAAGAAAAGGTGAAAGTAATTTAGAAGCTGGAGTTCGAAGATTACATGAAGAAATGGGCTTTACTTGTGATTTAGAAGAAGTTTTTTCGTTTGTATATAAAGCCCCATTTGACAATGGATTAACGGAACATGAATTAGATCATGTAATGATTGGTAGGTATAATGACGAGCCGAAAGTAAATAAAGAAGAAGTAGAAAGTTATAAGTGGATGACTTTAGAGCAGGTTAAATTAGATATAGCTAACAATCCAGCAAATTACACAGCTTGGTTTAAAATCATTTTTGATAAATCATATGATAAAATAGCAAATTTTAATTTTTCAAAGTAATGCCTAAAGTTACAGTTCATCGTAAAGCACATTTTAACGCAGCACACCGTTTGTACAGAGAGGAATGGTCGGATGATAAAAATTTTGAAGTCTTTGGTAAATGTAATAATCATAACTTTCATGGTCATAATTACGAATTAATTGTTTCCTTAACAGGTGAAATTGATCAAGAAACAGGATACGTGTATGACTTAGGTAAATTAAAGAGAATAATAAAAATAGAAATAGAAGAAGCTTTAGATCATAAAAACCTTAACTTAGAAGTTGAGGAGTTTAAAACACTGAATCCAACCGCTGAAAATATAGCTGTTGTTATTTTTAATAAACTACGTAAGCATATTCCGTTACATTTAGAGATCGAAATAACGCTTTACGAAACACCTCGAAATTTTGTAACTTATTCAGGAAACTAAAGTATGCAAACTATTAAACAATTCATAAAATTCACTCCTATCTTAAAAGAGAAAATATGGGGAGGAGACAAGCTTATAAAAGTATTAAATAAGCAAACTAACAGTATAAATATAGGAGAAAGTTGGGAGATCTCAGGGGTTGATGAAGCTGTTTCCGTAGTAGCAGAAGGAAATTTTAAGGGAAAAAATTTACAAGAACTCATGATAGAGTTCAAAGAAAAATTAGTAGGAGATAAAGTATATAGTCAGTTTGGAAATAAATTTCCATTATTAATTAAGTTCATAGACGCTAAGACTCCGTTAAGTATTCAATTACACCCTAACGATAATTTAGCTAAAAAACGACACAATTCTTTTGGGAAAACAGAAATGTGGTATGTTATGCAAGCAGACAAAGCTGCTAATTTAATTGTAGGTTTTAAAAAAGATAGTAATAAGAAAGAGTATTTACATCATCTTAAAAATAAGACATTATTAGAGATTTTAAATGTTGATGAGGTTTCTGAAGGAGATGTTTATTTTATACCAACAGGAAGAATTCATGCTATTGGAGGAGGAGTTTTACTGGCAGAAATACAACAAACATCAGATATTACATATAGAGTTTACGATTGGGACAGACAAGATGCTGAAGGTAATTATCGCGAACTACATACGGATTTAGCTCAGGATGCAATAGATTTTAAAGCTTTAGAGAGTTATAAAACAAACTACAGGGTTGAAAATAATAAAGCCTCTCAAATAATAACTTGCCCTTATTTTACAACAAATATACTAGCAATTACAGCAAATAGTTTGAGTATAGACAATAGGACAAAAGATAGTTTTGTTATTTATATGTGTGTGAAAGGTGAAGTAATATTTACATATGATAAAGAAGAGATGCACATCTCATATGGAGAAACCATATTAGTACCCGCAGTTATAAAAGAATTTACAATTCAAACAACTACACAATCTGAATTGTTAGAAGTTTTTATTCAATAAAAAGCTCAAGAAAGGTTCTATCTTGAGCTTTTTAACAAACAAACCAAATTAACTTACAAAAGTAATTTATCTCAAAGCTAAGATGTTTGTAATCAATAGCAAAACCAATATAATAGGCAAACTGTTAAAGTTTTAAGTATTTAATAGTTAAACCTTATTATTTTCAGAATCTCTAAATAAGTATCTTTGTTGGTGTAAAATCTATTTTTCTTATGAATATTATTGCAATGATACCTGCTCGTTACGAAGCATCACGATTTCCTGGAAAATTAATGAAAGATTTAGGAGGTAAATCTGTAATCGTACGAACATACGAAAGTGCTTTACAGACTAATCTATTTAAGGAAGTATATGTTGTTACCGACTCAGAAATTATTTTTTTAGAAATTTCTAAGATAGGAGGTAAGGTGATCATGAGTAAAGAGGAGCATGATTGCGGTTCAGATAGAATCGCAGAAGCGGTACAAGATATGGATGTTGATATTGTGATAAACGTTCAAGGTGACGAACCTTTTATAGATACATTATCCTTATCTAAATTAATAGAAGTATTTAAAAAGGACAATAAACAAATTATTGATTTAGCGTCTTTAAAAGTAAAAATGAATACGCTCGAAGAAATTAGAAACCCGAATAATGTTAAAGTAATTACTGATCAAGATAACTTTGCTATATATTTTTCAAGATCTGTAATACCTTATCATAGAGAAACTACTATAGATGTAGCTTATTACAAGCATAAAGGAGTTTATGCGTTCAGAAAAAAGGCATTAACAGATTTTTACAATACACCTATGACTCCATTAGAGGCAGCAGAGAAAATAGAAGCCATACGATATTTAGAAGTAGGTAAAAAAATTAAAATGATAGAAACATCTGTAGAATCTATAGGTATTGATACTCCAGAAGATTTAGAAAAAGCAATTAAACTATTAAACGATGAATAATATAAAGGTTATAGCATTCGATGCAGATGACACATTGTGGGTAAATGAAACTTACTTTCGAGATGCAGAAAATGAGTTTGCTAAGTTGTTGAATGATTATGAGACTGAGAATAAAATTCATCAAGAATTATTTAAAAAAGAAATTGAAAACCTTAAAACTTATGGGTATGGAGTAAAAGGATTTATGTTATCTATGATTGAGTGTGCATTAGAACTTTCTAACAACCAAATTCCACAACAAGACATAAATAAAATACTTAACATTGGTAAAACTATGTTAGCTAAACCTATTGAATTATTAGATGGAATAGAAGAGGTATTAGCGGCATTACAAGGAAGATATAAATTAATTGTTGCCACAAAAGGAGACTTATTAGATCAGGAAAGAAAGTTAGAAAATTCAGGAATAGATCAATATTTTCATCACATAGAGGTAATGAGTGAAAAAGCTTCTAAAGATTACAGAAAGTTGATAAAGCATTTAGATATTAAGCCAAGTGAATTATTGATGGTTGGAAATTCTTTAAAGTCTGATGTATTACCGATCGTAGAAATTGGTGCCTCTGCAATACATGTACCATTTCATACTACATGGGCACACGAAACGGTTAGTAAAGCGCAAGAATCATCTACTGCATACAAAACAGTTTCTAATGTAAAAGAAATACTACCATTATTATGAAGACGTATTTAGATATCGAAAATTGGAATAGAAAACTATTATATGAACATTTTAGAACATTACAAGACCCAACATTTGGACTTGTCTCCGATTTAGACGTGACTAGATTATACGAATCAGCAAAGTCTCGCAAAGAATCTTTTTTTGTTAGATATCTTCATACATGTTTAAAAGTAATTAATAGTATAGAGAACTTTAAATACAGAATTGAAGATAAAAAAATTGCTATTTATAATAGTATACATGCATCTGCAACTATCGCTAGAGAAGATCATACATTCGGGTTTTCTTACATTGAATTTTCTGAGGACTTTCAGAAATTCTATGATAATTTTAAAAAAGAAAAGGAACGGATATCCAATTCAAAAGAATTATTTCCTCCAAAGTATTCACTAGGTTGTATACATTGCTCAGCTATTCCTTGGGTAAGTTTTACAGGTCATAAAGAACCAGTTTCTGGTAACCAAAATGATAGCGTACCTCAATTAGCTTTTGGGAAAATTAAAGAAGAAACCAACAGGAAAAAAATGCCAGTAGCAATAAACGTTAATCATGCTTTAGTTGACGGATATCATGTTGGACAGTTTTTTGAAAAATTTCAGTTAGAATTAGATAAAATCAAGTAGTTTTGCATCAAAATTATAATTATGGCAAGCATAAAAAATTTAAAAAAAGATATTAATCACACTTTAGGAGATATCATTGAGGAATGTTATGTGTGGGAATTATTAAATCCTAAAGAAGACGCTGCTAAGTCAGAAGCTATTATTGACGAGGCTATTATTACTTTTGATACACTTTTAGATAAAGTAAATGAGAAAAATGTAGCTAGTAAAAAAGCACATTTTAAAGCGATTAGTATTGAGCTAGAAACCAAAGCAAAAGCATTAATAGGTAAAGTAAACGCATTATAAAACTTTAGTTTATAAAATGTTAAAAACCAACTTCTACTAGAAGTTGGTTTTTTTTTGATACAATTTTAACACAGATATATTTAGTTTTTTTGTAAATTGAAATCATTATTATTTAAATAAACCTCTAATAC
>JAHDDQ010000211.1 GCA_020629275.1 Tenacibaculum sp.
CTTGAGAAAACACCTCAATAGTTCCTGAATAACCTAACTGGTCTTTCATTTTTATAATCGTATTATGATATCCTTTTGACGCAACCGTTCCAGCAGTTGCCAGCACACCAATAATAGCGTTTTCATCTGTATTTAAACTTGCCAAAGTACCACGTACACCAGCATCAATTACACCAATTACTTTTAAATTAGAATTGGCTTTTTTTAGAAACTCTTCAATATACTCTTTACCATAAGCAGTGGCAGTATTACATGCAATTACCAAAGCTTTCACAGGCTTTTTATCAGTATTTACAGAAGTGTCATTAACATCAGAATAATACTTATTACTCATTAAAAATTGTGCATCTTTAATGATGTGCTCTTTCAATAAATCGACCTTGTTTTCTTTGGAATAGTTTCCGTACGGCATATTGGCTTGATCTCCTAAATAGATAAAAGACTCCTTATCAAAATCTAAACTCCCATCACTTCCTTTTTCATGAGAATCATTCTGATTTTCATCATAGTTAACTATAGCTTTTAATACTGTTAACCCACCTGTTCCAGAATCAAATACTCCAATTGGTAAAGATTTATCTAAACTAGGATAATTCGCCATATCAATATGATAAAAGTTATCTTTATCATTAATAATAGTGTTAACTATATTGTCTTTTTTAACTATTAATTTTTTCTTCGAACTTTCTTTACAGCTTGATAAAGAAAGTAGTAATAATGTAATAAACAGTATATATATATTCTTCATAATATTTTAATTTTGAAATGTAGTTTTCCTAAACCACAAGAAATTGTAGCTCTAATTATTTGTATGTGAGTTTGTTTACTTTTTTAAGACTTTTCCGTTTAGTAAATTGGTGAATCGTCCTTTATCTACAGCTAACTTACCATTAATGATACTGTATTCTAAACCCTCTGATAGCTGAAACGCATCAGTAAAATCTGCTTTATCTTTAAACGTTTTGGGATTAAAAATAATAATGTCTGCAAAATTTCCTTTTTGTAAACTTCCACGATTTTTAATTTTAAAAATATCAGCAGTTTTTGCAGTACTATTATTAATAAATGTTGATAAATCTACAATCTTATCTTGCACTACATATTTATTATACTTTCTTGGGAAGGAACCATATTTACGAGGATGTCCTGTATTTCCGTCAGAACCTGTAACAACCCAATCTTGTTGCATAAAATGATGAATATCATCGGTATTCATATTAAAAGATGCCACACGAACATAACCTGTTTTTAAGACTGAAAACACTGCTTCTTCTGGAGATTGTTTTAATAGTTCGGAAATCTCTAATAAATTTTTTCCTACAAATTTAGAATCTTCTGATTTTACAATTAGTAGTTTTTCTGGACCTCCTCGACGTTTGATATTCTTTTTTGTGTCAACTAATATTTTCGCTTTTAACTTCGGATTATTATAACGAATCATTAAAGAATCTTTCCCTCCACTTTCCGCCCAACGCGGTGCTACTGCAGATTTTAATCCTGTAGCTGAAGCATCGTAAGGATATTGATTTGCGGTAACATCAACTCCTTCTTTTTGTGCCTTTTCAATAGCTTTAACAATCTCTTTACTTTGATACCAAACATCTACGCCTAAACATTTTATATGCGAAATATGAATAGGTAATTTTGCTTGACGACCAATTTCAATAGATTCTTCAATAGCAGGAATTAAACCAACAGTATACGAACTTTCGTCACGTAAATGTGTATCGTAAACCCCATCGTTTTTAGCAACGGTTTTAGCTAGTGCAATTACTTCTTCAGTATTAGAATAACTTCCTGGAGAATAAAATAAGCCTGTAGAAATTCCGAATGCACCAGCATCCATTTCTTGTTGAATGAGGTTTTGCATTTTTGCAATTTCATCAGCAGTAGCTTTTCTATTACTTTTTCCCATTATTTGTTCTCTAACTGTTCCATGACCAACAAGCGGGACAGCATTTGTACCGATTCCGTGTTGATTATATAAATCGATATATTTTGAAGTTGGATAAAAACTATCTCCATCATTACCAGTTACAACCGTTGTAATTCCCTGAAACAAAAATGGCTTATTGTGTGAATTCTTAGGGTCTTTTAAATCTCTATCCGCATGTGTATGCGGATCAATAAACCCTGGAGAAACAATTAATCCTTTTGCATCAATCGTTTTTTTAGCATTTATTGACACCGAATTCTCATCACCAATAAAAACAATTTTATCGTCTTTTATTCCTATAGAATTGTTTGTTGAAGTTTTATCAATTCCGTTATAAACCGTTCCGTTTTGTATAAGAATATCGGCTTCAATTTTCTTTTTAGAACAAGAAGAAAGTATTAAGATTAAAATTAAGAATATTGACTTTAATTGACCCATCTTTATTTTTATAATGTTGTTAACTAATAAACCCTGGAACAGTAATAGTTGCCATGGTTTGTAATCCTGCTGGTGCTTTTAAAATACTATTGATGCAATTAATCGTTATGGCGCAAGTAGCAATATCGCCATTAATTCCTCCTTCAATTTCTGATGAGAAATTTGGAACTCCTTTTATGGTTACCTTATCAAAAGAACGAGACTCTCCAATAGCAGCTTTAAAGTGCATTTTAATTTTACATTCTCCATTAACATAACCATGAGCTATTTGTTCTACACCACGAGCATCACCTTTTTGTACTTTTATGGCTGCTGATG
>JAHDDQ010000049.1 GCA_020629275.1 Tenacibaculum sp.
ACTGTGACGACACAAATCAAGACAAATGTACAGAAGAAGAACACCAACAAAACAGACGTTCTTATTTTTACATTGTTAAAGGGAAAGGAAACGTTACTTCAAAAAATGAATAAAATATACAGCATTAGTATAGTTTAATCTTATGGGAGTAGATAAGTTTGAGATTAAGAAGGTTATTGTTGCTACGGATTTAGATGAGTTAAACCATGTAAATAATGTAACATATGTACAGTGGATTCAGGACATAGCAAAATTACATTGGAAAGAACTAACCAAAAATTTAGAGGAAGATAACTGTGTTTGGGTTGTAATAAAACATGAAATCGAATATGTTAGACAAGCAATTCTAGGAGATGAAGTTACAATACAAACATGGGTTGGAGAAACTAAAGGAGTAAAGTCTGTAAGGCATGTAGCATTTTATACAGGAAGCGAATTGTTAGTAAATGCACGAACAACATGGTGTTTGCTAGATTCAAAAACACTTCGACCAATCAGAATATCGGAAGAATTAAAAAAAGTAATGAATATTATATAAATGAATATAATTTATATCCTAGATATTCTAGGAACATTTGCTTTTGCTATCAGTGGAGCATTGATGGCTTCAAAAAAGAGTTTTGATTTATTTGGTGTTGTTATTATCGCTTTTGTTACAGCGGTAGGAGGTGGAATGTTAAGAGATATAATGATTAATGCTCATCCGATTAACTGGATAGGAGATCTTAATTACATTTGGACAATCTTACTAGCAGTTGTGTTTACAATGTTGTTTAAGAGCAAGATAGAGCCTTTAAGAAAAACCTTCTTTTTATTTGATACAATTGGAATAAGTGTTTTTACTTTATTAGGTCTTCAAAAGGGTTTGAGCTATGAACTTCCATCAATAGTTGCTTTAATTATGGGAATGGTTTCAGCTGTTTTCGGCGGAGTAATTAGAGATGTTTTAACTAGAAAGGTCCCGTTAATATTCAAAAAAGAAATTTATGCATCTGCCTGCTTATTAGGAGGATTAACCTACTTAGTATTAGGTTTTTTTCATATGAATGAAAGTGTAAATTTTATTATATCTGCAGTCGTAATAATAGCCATAAGAACAGTATCTGTAATTTACAAATTTGAATTACCAAAAATTAAAGAAGGATAATTATTTCGTTTAAAAAGAGTTGATTACTTTATAAAATACGTTTAGTTTTTTAAATTGCTATAAATATTCAATTCATGGAAAAAGTTGTTTTTTGTATACTTCTATTAATAAGTATAAAGGCTTACACTCAAGAAAAATCAATTCCTGAAGGTTGGGATAAAATACTCTTAGAAGGAGAAACGGCTTATATGAATTTGATTACAGGCGAAGTATCTACAAAGTTTCCTTTAAAACCAGCTCAAAAACCAATTAAGAAAGAAGTAGAAGATCCAACAATTTTACACAGAGTAGAAAAAGGAGAAACCTTAAGTACAATTGCAAGAAAATATAATATGCATTTAGCAAAATTATATAGACTTAATAGTCTTGTTAATTTTGATTCAATAGAAATAGGAGATGAAGTTGTAATTGGATATAAAGAATCTAAAACAGCATCTTTAGAACCAATAGCTTCAAATAAAAAAAAGTACAAAGAGTTTACTGATCAAGAGTCGTATCATATAGTTACTTCTGGAGAAACATTGTATGGTATTTCAAAAAAGTACAATATAAGCTCAAAAAAATTGAAACAGATTAATGGTTTAAAATCTAATACTATTTTTGTTGGGCAGCAAATAAAGATTAAGTAAAGAACATTTTCAAATTAATCGCTATTGTTCAGGTAAAAAATAATTTAAGTATATCTAGTGAAAGAACTAAACTAGCATTTCATCGAAAGAAACACGTTATTCATCGATACAAATATGCTAGTCAGATAGTTATATGTTTTTTTTTTTGAAGTAAGTGAATAACTTTATAGCTGTAATTTCCACCCCTTTATTATGTTAAAACGAGTTTTCTTTTCAGTCATGCTGTGTTGTGTAGTACAAGTATTTTCCCAAGTTACTAAAACTTGTGACACTCCAGAATCCGAACCAGCATTAGATTTAAACAGTATTACGAAATGTTCTATTGAAGAATCTGATGATAAATCCAAAGGTAAAAAAACGAAGAAAGTATCAGTAGAAGTAATTTCTAGACGAAGAATAATCAGAAAAAGAGATGCAGCTACCGGCGTTATGGCGAATGATTATACGCACAAACTATCCGAAATAAAAAAGAAAACGGAGGTTGTAAAAAGCTTGAATTTAGATAAAACAGGAGGCCTTAGAATTATACCTTTCGATTATGTTGAAGAAATCCCTTTATTTAAAGCGTGTGAAGGAGTATCTATTTTAAAACAAAGCAAATGTTTTAAAAAGGAATTATCTAACCATATCAGAAGAAACTTAAAATACCCAGAAGTTGCATACGAAAAAGCGATCCAAGGTAAAGTATTTGTTCGCTTTGTTATTGATAATAAAGGTAATGTAGATAAAATGAAAATAATATCACCTTACAAAGGTGAAATGTTAGGAGAAGAAGCTAAAAGAATAGTTAAGAAATTACCTAAATTTAAACCAGGAAAACATGAAGGAGGTCCTGTATCTGTAAAATATGGATTGCCTATTACATTTAAGATCCCAGGAATTAAGCCATCCAATGTAAGAAAGAAGATAGAGAAGATAAAGAAGTCTGAGGTGTATGGATTTGGTCAGGTAGAAAAAATACCTCAATTCAATTCATGTAACGAATCAGGAGATGTTTCTATTAACTGTTTCAATCAAAATTTAATAGATCATATTAAAGATAATTTCGCTTATCCAACTGATGCTATAAAAGCAAATATACAAGGAAAGATATATGTTAATTTTATAATTAATAAAGAAGGGGAGGTTATTAATGTAATAACCAAAGGATTTGATGACGGAAAAATACTAGAAGTAGCTGCTAAAAAATTAGTGGAGAAATTACCAAAATTCAGTCCAGCTTTTAAGGATGGTAAGGCTGTTAATGTAAAATACACGTTTCCAGTAATTTTCAAGCTAGATTAATAGCTCTTATAATAATAAAAAAAGCTATCTGTAAGAGATAGCTTTTTTTATTTAAAAGTCAATCAACTAGTTGTAAGATTGATTGTTGATAAGCCTCTGTAACGAAGCTTTTGAGTTCAAATATTTATATCTTGTATCTATAGCTTTTAATTGAGTTTCAATTAATTTAACCTCTCTATAGTTAATTCTAAATAAAGATCCTTCTCCTAAGGTAAACATTCGTTCTTCAGCTCTCACAAGTCGCTTATAATCATCAACTAAATCACCTAATAACTGAGTTTGGTTTTCGTAAGAATTAATTTCGTTACGAATACTATTAATCTTATTTGAAAGATTTACCTTATTTGCAGCAATAGAAAAGTCCATGTCTTTAAGTTTTAACTTAGCTAACCTTAAATCTGAGCGCTCTTTTCTTAAGAATAAAGGTACACTAACATTTAAACCTGCTTTATAATTACTAGTGTCAAAATTAGTAATGTCTTGATATTTTGAGGTTATGAAATTATAGTTAAAATCGATTTTTGGCAATAAATTATTTAGCTTAAGACGTTTATCGATTAACAAGCTTTCTTTCTTCAATTCTAGAGATTGAATTTTCAAATGTCTGTTCACAATCTCTTTATTAGAATCTAACGTTCGAAGCTCAAGAATCGAATCGATATTAGTGTAAGTATTTACATCTGGAATAATGGAATCTTCTAATTCTAAAGGAATATTATCTTGTAACCACAGGAAGTTGGCTAGTTTTAGTTTCGATTTAATATACATTAATTTTGATTTCTCTAAATCTAAAATTCTGTTATTTAAATTTATGTTAGCCTCCAAAGTATCAATAGCAGGCTTATCTCCTTGAATAAAGCTATTTTTTACATTACTTAATCTATCAGAAGCATTTCTTAAGAAAACCTGATAAGTTTGTTGAGTTTGATAACTTTTTAGCCATTCAAAATAAGTATCTATAGCTTTATATAAGATATCATTAATAGCTAATTGTTGGTCAGCTTGAGCTTGCCTTGTATATACTTTAGCCATTCTCAATGTTGCCATTCGCTCATTGGTTAGTAAACCTCGAGCTAATGAAATAGAAACTCCAGCACTATATAATCCGTTTTCAGGAACAGTGAGCTCAGGATTTAAGAAAATACCAGAATTATCCTCATAATTAGCTTTGAACTCTATTCCATACCACGTTGGTATTTTAAAAGAAGCATTTAGCTTATCAAAGTAATCTTTTTTCTTAAACTTTTTCTTATCATAATCGACTTCAATTTTCGGATCAAAAGCACCTCTAGCTTTTAAAAGTTTAATTTCACCTTCAGTTGTTTTTAAACGTGCTTGCTTTATTATAGGGTGGTATTTTTTTAAATATCCTAAATATTCAGAAAGCTCTAAAATAGAATCGTCTTCTACCTGAGAAAAACTAAAAAATGTAGTAAAGAATGCTACAACAAAAAATATTTTTTTCATTACTTTTTCTTTTTAGATGATGAAGCGTCTTTTTTGTTTTCTGGTTGATAAAAATTAGGAGGAAAACTATTGATTTGTCTCCATAATTCGAACCAAATAGGAACATTATCAAGCAATGCTATTGCTTTTGTTCCGGAGCCTACTCTGATCGCTTCAGGCCAGTCAACCTGAGCTGCGTTTGGAGCTAATAAAACGCGATATTTTCCATTATCACTAATAAAATTTTCAATAGCAACTACTTTGGCGCCATAAGTTCCATAAGAAACATTAGGCCATCCGCTAAAAACAATAGCAGGCCAACCATCGAACTGTACACGAACATCTTCACCAATATGTATTAAAGGTAAATCGATAGGGCGAACAAACATTTCAACTGCTAATTGATAATCTGCAGGCATGATTCCTACCAATTGTTCTCCTCCTTTAAAAGTTTCTCCAATACCAGATTTTATAGCTTTGTTAATGTAACCATCTAACGGAGCTGTTATATATAATAGACTACTTCGTTTGGTGTAATTAGCAACGTTAGTTTCTAATTTAGAAACCTGAGCTCTAGTATCTAATGAAGCAGATTCAGCGGTAAATAAATTACTTCTTGTTTTAGATAGTTTATCGTCGTAAGTAGCTTTTAAAGTAGAAATATTTAGGTCAGCATTTATGATGTTATTTTGAGACGTTAAATATTTATTTTGCTGTGAAATCAATTTAGCAGTTGCTTCCTGATATTTTGCGCGTTTTTCTTCAACATCTTTTACAGCCTTCAATCCTTCTTTTTGAAGGCTCACAGCACGGTCAAATTGAATTTTAGCGATATCACTTTTTATTTTTATTGCTTCCAAATCAATGCTATCACTTTTAACTTTTAGTTTGGATTGCATCAACTTATTTTTAGCCTGCTCTAACTTTAATATACGTTCTCTTTGCAAAGCACTGATTTGACTTTTTAATGCTTTAACCTTATTGTCGTATGCACCAACGGAAAGTGTTTTAACATCTAATTGATCTTGAGTTCTTTCAGCAAGTCTATTGTCAAAATAATCACTTTTAACTTCAGAAATTCTTAAAATAGTATCGCCTTTTTTTACAAAATCACCTTCTTGAACAAACCATTCTTCTATTCTACCAGGAATCTGAGATTGTAATGTTTGTGGTCTTTGATTAGGCTTTAAGGTTGTTACATTTCCTTTACCAGTAATATTTTGTGTCCATGGTAAAAATAAGATTACAAAAATAATTGCTGAGAAAACCAATAAAAATTTTCTGAAACGTTTATGATATTCCTTTGTGAAAATATCTTCACCAGACTTAAACTTTGTTAAGTCAATATTTTTAGAAACGGGATTGCTAGATATATTTAACATAACTGTTTTTTAGTATTTTATTTTTCCTTTTTGTAATACAATTCGTTTGTTACATTTTGCGGACCATTTGGCATTACTACTTACAACAATAAGGCTCCAGCTACGTGCAGAGTCCGTTAAGAAATTAATGATTTTTTGTGTTTCCTCTTGCTGAAATTGATCTAAAGCATCTTCAAGTATCAGAAGTTTAGGTTTTTTAGTAATTGCTCTAGCTAATATTACTTTCTTAGCTATAGTGTACGCTATTTGCTGTCCTTCTGGTTTAATAACCGTATTTAATCCTTTAGGTTGTTGCTTCAAAAATTCTGTTAATCCTACTATTTCAAAGGTTTTATAGATATCTTCATCTGTAATGGTAGTATCTCCAAAAGTTATATTCTCTCTAATTGTACCTTCAAAAGGAGTTTCTTCAGATAATGAAAGACCAAGATTAGAACGATAATGATTGATACGTAAGCTTTGTATCGATAAATTGTTTACATATAAATACCCAGAAGTCGGTTCTATAACTCCAGAAATTAATTGAAGTAAACTCGATTTTCCTGAGCCACTTTCACCCTGTACTAAAATTCGATCTTTAGTTTCTATATCGAATGTAATATCTTCCAAAATAGGTGTTTTTCTATTTGATACAGTATAAGAAGCATTTTGTAATTGAATGGTTAATGCGCCTGTAGTTTTTTCACCAGTTTGGCTTTCGATTGGTTTGTCAACTACTTGCCCTAATTTCTCTATTGAGGTTAATACATCATAAAAAGATTCTAAACCAAGAATAAGTTTTTCTACAGAATTAATAACTAATAAAACAATAATTTCTGCTGCTACGAACTGACCAATATTCATCTTTTGATTCAATACTAAAAAACCACCAATAAGTAATAACCCAGCAGTTACAAGCACTTTAAAGCTAATCATTTGAATGAATTGGATTACTAAAATCTTAAAGTGACTTTCTCTTGAATTTAAATATTTATAAACCAAAGCATCATTTTTTTCTAGTGCTAAATTTGTCTTTCCTGATAGTTTAAAACTAACCACCGATCTCGCTATTTCTTGTAACCAATGCACAACCTTATATTTGTTTTTAGATTCTTCTAAACTAGTTTCGATACCTCTTTGAGCTGTTAATTTGAAAACAGCATAAATTAAAAACACTAAAAGAATACCAAAAATGATAAAGAAAGGGTGATAAAATGAAAGAAGTAACAAAGCAAAAATTATCTGTAGAAATGCTGAGGGTACATCTATTAATATTTTAGATAATCCTTTTTGAATCGTAAGTGTATCGAAAAAACGATTGGCTAATTCCGGAAGATAGTAATTACGTAACTCCTTCATTCTAATTTTAGGAAATCGATAACTTAATTCGAAAGATGCTCTGGTGAATATTCGTTGTTGTATGGTTTCTATAATTCGTAGTTGCATTAATTTTAAAATACCAGAAAAGGTAACCCCTAAGGTTACAAGTACAACAAGAACAATCCACGATACAGATACCTGTGCTCCTTGAATTAAATTTATAATGGCTTGAATTCCTAATGGTAGAGATAGTGATACGATTCCTTCAAAAATAGCATAATATGAAATTTGAAAAATATCCTTTCTTTCAATTTTTAATAGTCCAATGAAACGTTTCCATGGAGTTAAAGTATTAGTTTTCATTAGTTAAAGTTTTAAGTATAAGATCGGTATAAAAATGTGTTGGAGTTATTACCTCATTACAATTTGTAATCGAAGTAAAGTGTAATTTTATAAATTGTTGATGCAAAGAACCCTCAGTAACTGAGCTAGCAAGGCTTAATGGATATTTATAAGTTGCATTATGACTAGAAATTATTTCTGCAAAGCGCTTAACTACTCTTTTGTAAGGCGAAAAATACCCTTGCTTATTTTCGGCATCCACGCTTTTATTTAAGAATGATTTCGAATTTTCGTTAATAATAATTTTATTCAATAATACTTCGTTAATGTGAGAAAAATTCTGATCTTCTTTTGTAGTACGCGTAACGATTTCAGTAGCTTTCACTAATTTTTCTTTCGTGTCACGAATACTGAAAGTTTCTATTACTAATTGATATTCTATCCACCTCCAATACCAAGAACTTAAGTAGATAAGTAGCTTATGTTTACTTTCAAAATAACGATAAATAGAACTTTCATTAGAAGCTATTCTATTTCCTAATTTCTTGAAATTGAAATCTTCAAAGCCTATCTCATCAATTAAGATAATGCTATGTTCTACAATCTTTTTTCCGAGTTGAGAAGATTCTGGATTTTTTATGTAGATACCTTCCGGAACTTCAATACGTATGTTTGAAAGTAATTTATCCATTATTGAATGTTTTTTGTGCAAATATAATAGTAATACTATTAAATAAAAAGTTAAAATTATATTATTGTTTATCTTTTTATAACTTTTCTTAAACAAAAAATAAGTATCTTTGATGTAACCCAAGAAAACACTAGTTGGTAACCTTTTAAAAATCCTACACAATGGCTAAAAAAAAGAACGTAAGCAAGCAAGATATAATGTCTATGTACATGGATTATGTATTAGAACATGATGAAGATCCAAAATCAGTATATAAATTTTGCAAAGAAAATAATTTTGATGAAGCTCTGTTTTATCAAAGTTTTAGCAATTTCGACACTATAAAAAATGCAGTTTTTACAGCATTTTTCGAAAACACAATAGGACTACTTCATAAAAGCGAAGAATTTGAAAGTTTTGACGCTAGGAACCAATTATTAAGTTTCTACTTTACATTCTTTGAGAATTTAACAGCGAATAGGAGCTATGTTGTACATGCCTTAGAGCACAATAAAAGTAAGTTGAAAACAGCAAAAAGTTTACAAGGGTTACGAACTCACTTTAAAATGTTCATTGATAACTTAGATATTGAAAAGTTAGATGTAAAACAAGAGCGTTTGGAGAAACTACAAGACAGAGCATTGAGCGAAAGTGCTTGGGTACAATTATTAATTACAATGAAGTTTTGGTTAGACGATACATCTCCTTCTTTTGAGAAAACAGATGTGTTTATTGAAAAATCAGTTAATGCAAGCTTTGATGTTTTAAACATAGCACCAGTAAAAAGCATACTTGATTTAGGAAAATTTTTATTTAAAGAAAAGATGATGAAATAATGAAGACAATTGATAATATACCTACATCCAAAATACAAAGAGCCTCAAAATTAGTTCAAACAGGAGCTAAAGTAGGTGTTAATTATCTTAAATATTATGGAAGTAAACTAGTAAGTGGAGAAGAAGAAGCAAAAGAGCAGCTAAATAAAGATAATGCAGAAGATATTTACAATGGATTAAAGCAATTGAAAGGTAGTGCGCTTAAGGTAGCACAAATGTTAAGTATGGAAAAAGGTATATTACCTCAAGCATACGTAGAACAATTTTCATTATCGCAATTTTCTGTACCACCATTATCAGCTCCATTAGTACGAAAAACATTTAAAAAATACTTTGGAAAATTACCAAATGAGTTATTCGATACTTTTGATTTAAATGCAGTAAGCGGTGCAAGTATTGGACAAGTGCACTTAGCAGAAAAAGATGGAAAAAAGTATGCTGTAAAGATTCAATATCCAGGAATAGCAGAAAGTATTTCATCCGATTTATCATTGGTTAAGCCAATAGCTATTAAAATGTTTAATATTAGAGGTAAGGATAGCGATAAGTATTTTAAAGAAGTTGAAAATAAACTTATAGAAGAAACAAACTATATTCTTGAAGTTTCACAAAGTCAGGCTATTGTAGATGCGTGTAAGCATATACCTAATTTAAATTTTCCGAATTATTATAAGGAGCTTTCATCTGATAGAATTATAACCATGGATTGGATGGAAGGAATCCACCTTTCTGAATTTACTGCTATCAATGGTGATCAAGAAAAAGCAAATAAACTTGGACAAGCATTGTGGGATTTTTATATGTACCAAATGCATACCATAAAAAAAGTACATGCCGATCCACATCCAGGTAATTTCTTAATTTCAAAAGAAGTAGAGCTAATTGTTTTAGATTTTGGATGTATGAAAAAAGTACCAGATGATTTCTATGTACCTTATTTCGATTTAGCTAAGAAAGAAAACATAACAAACCCAGCTTTCTTTGAGCAAAAACTATACGAGCTTGAAATTTTAAGAGAAGACGACTCTAAAGAAGAATTAGCATTTTTCAAGGCAATGTTCTACGAAATGTTAAGCTTATTTACACAACCATTTCATGAAGAAGAATTTGATTTTTCAGACGAGGAATTTTTTGGAAAAATTACAGAGTTAGGAACTAAATATGCTAAAAATACAGATCTCAAAAATATGAATGGAAATAGAGGGTCTAAACATTTTATTTATATAAACAGAACGTTTTTTGGGCTTTACAATTTAATGCACGATTTAAAAGCTACTAATATCAAGATTAATAATTTTAAACAATATTAATGGCATTTTATAGCAGAAAAGATATTGCAAATTTTGATAAAATTCATAGAATAAATCTGATGAATAGTTTATCGGGTTATAAGCCAGCAAACTTAATAGGTACGGTTTCTTCAGAAGGTAATGAGAATGTAGCGGTTTTCAGTTCTATAGTCCATTTAGGATCTAATCCTCCAATTTTAGGCTTTATTATGCGTCCAACAACTGTGCCTAGAGATACGTACGCAAACATAAAAGAAACGGGTTGTTATACGATTAATCACATAGCTGAAGATTTTATTGAAGAAGCACATCATACATCAGCAAAATATGAAAAGAATGTTTCAGAATTTGACATTGTGGGTCTAAAACCTGAATATAAAAATAATTTTGCAGCACCATTTGTAGCGCAATCACCTGTAAAAATTGGGATGAAATATTTGGAAGAATATTACATTAAGGCAAACGATACAATTATGGTAATTGGAGAAATACAGTTTTTTGACGTAAATGATGAGATGTTAGAAAACGATGGTTTTTTAAACTTAGCCAAAGGAAATGTCGCTACAATAAACGGACTAGATGGTTATGCTGTTCCAAAATTGAACAGAAGGTTTGGTTACCAACGTCCTAAAGAAACGAACACAATAAAACAATGAAAGTATTAATCACAGGAACAACAGGATATATAGCTAAAAGACTAGTCCTAGGATTACTTGAAGATGGGCATGAGCTAGTTTGCTGCGTTAGAGATTTAAGTAGGATTCCTGATGAAATTGAATACAAAGATCATATAGAGTTTATTAAAATCGATTTTTTAGACGAAGGTTTGGATGATTTTCCAAAAGATATCGATGCTGCTTATTATTTAATACATTCAATGTCCACTAGCGCAACTAATTTTGAAACGTTAGAAAAGAAATGTGCATTAAACTTTAAGCGATTAATAGAGAAAACAAGTTGTAAACAAGTTATTTACCTCAGTGGAATTGTTAATGATGATTCATTATCAAAACACTTAAAATCTAGATTACAGGTTGAACAGGTATTACATTCAGAAAGTTATGCGTTAACAACTTTTAGAGCAGGAATAATTGTAGGTAGCGGAAGCGCTTCTTTTGAAATTATCAGAGATATTGTTGAGAAATTACCAATAATGATAACACCAAAATGGCTTAATACAAGAACTCAACCCATAGCTATAAGAGATGTACTTAGTTTTTTAGAAAAAGCACTAGGGAATCCAGAAGTATACAACCATTCCTATGACATTTGTGGGCCAGAGATTTTGACTTATAAAGAAATGTTACTGCAGTTTGCAGAGGTGCGAGGATTTAAGAGGTATATTATTACACTCCCTGTTTTGACGCCAAAATTATCCTCGTATTGGTTGTATTTTGTAACCTCCACATCCTTCAATCTAGCAAAATCTTTGGTTGATAGTATGAAAGTAGAAGTTGTAGCAAAGGCAAATAATATCAATTCAATTCTTAATGTTAAACCGATTCATTACAAGGAAGCAGTAGCATTAGCTTTTCAGAAAATAGAACAAAATGCAGTAGTGTCTAGTTGGAAAGATTCAATCAGTAGTGGTGTTTTTAATGATCAGCTTAGTAATCATATCCGTATGCCACAATATGGATGTTTCAAAGATGTAAGAACTAGGAAGATTGTAGACGAAGATTACACATTAAATAAAATTTGGGCAATTGGAGGCGAAAATGGTTGGTATAGTTTTAATAGGTTGTGGAAGATACGAGGCTATGTAGATAAACTATTTGGTGGTGTAGGATTACGAAGAGGAAGAACACACAGTACATATTTAGAACCAGGAGACCCTCTTGATTTTTGGCGAGTTTTACTTGCAGATAAAAAACAAAAACGATTGTTGTTATTTGCTGAAATGAAGTTGCCAGGTGAAGCTTGGTTGGAATTTAAAATAGTTAAAAATCAATTATATCAGCGTGCTGTATTTCGTCCTAAAGGAATATGGGGAAGAATGTACTGGTATGCCGTATTACCTTTTCACGCTTTTGTATTTAAAGGGATGATAAACGCATTGGTACGTCAGAAATGAGAAATGTTAAGAAAGCACATTTACCAACGAAAATATGTAAATGTTGCGAACGCCCTTTTACATGGAGAAAAAAGTGGGAACGCAATTGGGATAATGTAAAATATTGTAGTAAAAAATGCAGCAAACAAAAACAGCAATAGTTTGGTTTACAAATAATTTAAGAATCCATGACAACGAAACATTACACAAAGCATGTGTAAATTACGATCGTGTAATAGGGATATATTGTTATGATCCCTCATTATTCGAGACAACACAATTCGGATTCAAAAAAACAGGTAAATTCAGACAACAATTTTTAGAGGCATCTGTACAAGATTTAAAAGAAAATTTAAGTAGGTACAATATATCACTGTACACTTGTTATGAGCATCCGCATATTTCCTTACCGAAATTTTGTTTTTCGTACAAAGCGGATGCTCTATTCTTCCAAAAAGAATTTACAACAGAAGAGGTTGATGAAGTACAACGTGTAAAATCAAAACTTCCAAAAGAAGTAAAAATATATGAAAATTACGATCAGTTTTTATTTCACCCAGACGATATTCAATACACAATAGAAACCATACCAGAAGTATTTACGGTATTTAGAAAACGAACAGAAAAGTATGTTAAAGTACGACAGGAATTTTTGCCAATAGCAAAGCCAAAAGAAAACTATATAATTTTTAAGAATACTTTTGAAGAAGAGAGACATTTACCACGAACAGAAAGTATTGACATACCACCACATACAGCTTTTCCTTTTGAAGGAGGAGAATCTTCAGCAATACAAAGATTACAGGACTATTTCTTTACAACCAAAAAGCTTTCATTTTACAAGAAGACGCGAAACGGATTACTAGGTACGGATTATAGTTCTAAATTTTCTTCTTGGTTAGCCAATGGGTCAATTTCAGCTAAGACAATCTACTGGGAAGTGAAAAGATTTGAAAAAGAATTTGGAAGTAATCAATCTACGTATTGGATGATTTTTGAATTGATTTGGAGAGATTACTTTAAGTATTTGTCATTAAAGCATGAAGCTAACTTATTCAAATTAGAAGGAATAAAACGTACAGCTTATGAATGGAAAACAAGTGAGAAATTAGTTGCAAAATGGATTAATGGAGAAACAGACGAGCCATTTGTGAATGCTAATATGGTTGAGCTTAAACAAACAGGTTGGATGAGTAATCGAGGGAGGCAAAATGTAGCTTCTTATCTTACTAAAGAATTACTTGTAGATTGGAGAATAGGAGCTGCTTACTTCGAAAGTATGTTAATCGATTATGATGTACATAGTAATTATGGTAATTGGCAATATGTAGCAGGAGTTGGGAATGATCCAAGAAATAGAAAATTTAATATAAAACTTCAAGCAGAACGTTATGACACCAAAGGTGCATACCAGAGCTTATGGTTACAACCAACACTATTTTAAAATGAAAAAAGCAATTCTTCTTTTCCCACATCAGTTAGTCGAAAACCTAGATTTTTTTCCAAAAAACGCAGATATATATCTAGTAGAAGAAACTTTATTTTTCAATCAATATAGTTTCCACAAGCAAAAATTATGGTTTCACAGAGCAACAATGAAATACTATGAGAAGTATCTTATTGAATTAGGTTATAATGTAACTTACATCGAAGCGAAAAATCAACTATCAGATGTACGAAACCTTATAGATAGTCTTGTTAAAAAGGAAGTTAAAGAATTGCACATAATTAAACCAGTAGACAATTGGTTAGAAAAACGAATCAAAAACTCGATTGAAAATACAACAATAGTTTGGTACGATAGTCCTTTGTTTTTGAATACAGATGCTGATTTAGAAAGTTTTTTTAAGAAAGATAAAAAGAAGTTTTTCCAAACTACATTTTACAAACAACAACGTACTAAAAGAAATATTTTGATTGTTGATGAAGGTCCAGAAGGAGGCAAGTGGACTTACGATGTAGATAATAGAAAAAAATACCCAAAGAATAAGACAGCGCCTAACATTGAATTTCCCGATTGTAATGAATTTCATAAAGAAGCTGAGAAATATATTAATGAGAATTTTTCAGATAATTTAGGGAAGCTCTCTGAACAACCAATATATCCAGTAACTCACAAAAGTGCAGAAGCTTGGTTACAACAATTTTTTGAAGTAAGATTTCATGAATTTGGAGATTATGAAGATGCGATAGTGAAGCACGAAAGCTTCTTGAATCATAGTATTCTTTCTCCTTTACTAAATACAGGATTGTTACTGCCTGAAGATGTAATTAATAAAGCATTATCCTTCGCCAAGGAAAACAATACACCTTTGAATAGTTTAGAAGGATTTATTCGTCAAATTATAGGATGGAGAGAATTCATAAGAGGTATATATGAAGTAAAAGGAACTGAGGAACGCACACGAAATTTTTGGGAGCATGATAGAAAGATTCCAAAGTCTTTCTACGATGGAACCACAGGAATAACTCCTGTAGATGCAACAATTAAAAAAATCTTGAAAACAGGCTATGCGCATCACATAGAACGTTTAATGATTCTAGGTAATTTTATGCTATTATGTGAATTTGATCCAGATGATGTACACCAATGGTTTATGGAATTATTCATCGATGCTTACGATTGGGTTATGGTTCCTAATGTATACGGCATGAGTCTTTTTGCCGATGGAGGTTTAATGTCAACCAAACCTTACATAAGTAGTAGCAATTACGTAAAGAAAATGAGTGATTATGCTAATGGAGACTGGCAAGCAATATGGGACGGTTTGTTTTGGCGATTCATGAACACTAACAGAGCGTTCCTAGAAAAAAACCCGAGATTAAGGATGTTAATAAGTAACCTTGATAAAATGAGTGTGGAAAAACGAAATGAACACTTTGATAATGCAGAAAACTTCTTAACTACTTTGTCTCAAGATACTAAGGAAATGGTTTAAAGTAAAGCAAAATGAATACGAAAGAAAATTTAACAGTTGTTTGGTTGAAGCGCGATTTAAGATTGCATGATAATGAAGCTATTTATAATGCAATTGATAAAGGTCATCGAGTATTAATCATATATGTAATCGAGAACTTATTAGTTAACGATAAACATTACAGTAAACGTCATTGGGATTTTATTAAACAGTCTATACTTGACATTAATAGCGATTTATTAGCTTGTAATACTAAGGTTTTATGTGTAGAAGGAGAAATTTTTGCGGTATTTAACCAGCTGTTGAGTCACTATAATGTAACCAACGTTTTTTCACACCAAGAAACAGGACTGCTAGTAACATTTAATAGAGATAAAGAGTTTATTAGATACTGTAGAAATAATTCCATAGAATGGTCAGAAAATATAAATAACGGAGTATTAAGAGGGTTGTTGGATAGAGAAGATTGGTTCGATAAGTGGGAGAACTACATGTATCAATCTCAAATACCTTTCGAAGCAGATTCAACCAATTTTTTAAGTACCAAAGAGATTGATGCAATTTCAAAGTATTTTCATGTAGCAGATTTAACTACTGAAAAAAGTGTAAATTTTCAACACGGAGGAAGAAAAATGGCATGGAAGTATGCCAATACATTTTTCGATTCTAGACATGAAAAGTATATGTTTAATATTTCCAAGCCAGAAGCTTCAAGAACAAGTTGTAGCAGATTGTCACCCTATATTGCATGGGGAAATGTTTCTATTCGGGAAGTGTTTCAGAAAGCGAAACAAGTCAAAGAAGAAGGGAATAATAAACGTCACTTGAGTGCTTTTATTTCTAGATTACGCTGGCAAGCACATTTCATTCAGAAATTTGAGATGGAGTGTACTATGGAAAATGCAAGTGTAAATAAAGGATATCATAAGTTAAAAAAATCGATTTCTGAATCATACAGAATAGCATGGGAGCAAGGTGAAACAGGCTTTCCTTTAGTAGATGCTTCTATGCGTTGTTTAAACACAACAGGTTATGTGAATTTTAGAATGCGAGCAATGCTAGTTTCTTTTTTTACACACATTTTGTGGCAACCTTGGCAAGAGGCTACACATCACTTGTCAAGAAATTTTTTAGATTTTGAGCCAGGAATACATTTTCCACAATTGCAAATGCAGGCAGGAGAAACAGGGATTAACAATTTACGAATTTATAATCCTATTAAAAATGGACAGGAACACGATCCAGATGCAATATTCATAAAAAAATGGGTGCCAGAACTAGCGCATTTACCCACCCCGTTTATTCACGAACCTTACTTAATGACTCCTTTAGATCAACAATTTAATAATTGCGTTTTAGGTAAAGATTACCCAAGTCCGATTGTAAATATTAGAGAGAATAGAAAAAGAGCAAGTGATATTTTATGGAACATGAAGAATGATGCCCAAGTAAGAAGAGAAAGCCTTAGAATTTTAAAAAGGCATACAATTAATAACAGATCAAGAATGCTTAGAGACGAATGATTTTTAATACAACATACACAAACGAAGATTTTCTATTAGAGAGCAATAAAACATTAGGAAAATCTTTCTCGTTAATAGAACGAATAAAACTAAAAGGTATAGGATCTAAAAGGTTAATGATAGAGCGGGTAAGTGAAAAACTAAAACCCACTCAAAAACAATTTTCAGAATTAGATTATGGAAATATAGAGTTGCGTCCTAAGGGTATTATTTTACATTTTACAAATCGATTAGAACGCTTTTCTTGGTGTATTCCGTACTACAAATTGGTAATATACAATGCCGCTTTTTTTAGTATTCATGCGGATGGAAATTTCATCAACTTTAAGAAAAATAAAAATTACACAGAGAATAAAAAATTCATAACTAAGATGATTGATTTCAAGAATGAATTTTTAAATCTAGAATATTATGACGGATAAAGATTTAGATAGAATTATAGAAATGGCTTGGGAAGACCGAACTACATTCGATGCTATACAATTTCAGTTTGGATTAAAAGAGCAAGAGGTAATTAATCTCATGAGACGTGAAATGAAACCATCTAGTTTTAGGTTGTGGAGGAAAAGAGTATCAGGTAGAGCAACTAAACATGAATCAAAAAGAACGTTTGTAAAAGGACGCTTCAAATGTTCCAGACAAAAGAGCATTTCTAATAATAAAGTATCAAAACGATAAAAATATAATTTATGAATACTATAGTAATAGTTGGAGGAAGTAAAGGAATAGGAAAAGCAATTATTGATGTGCTAAAAGAATCACACCGAATTATTAATTTTAGTAGAACTAAAGCTGAAACACATCCAAATGTTGAGCATCACACCATAGATGTTTTAAAAGATGAATTACCAGATTTAGAGCATGATATTAACGGATTAATATTCTGTCCTGGAAGTATAAATTTAAAACCTATAAACAGACTTTCTTTAGATGATTTTAGAGAAGATTTTGAAATTAATGTAATAGGAGCAGTTAAGGTAATTCAAAAATACATCAACTCGTTAAAAAATAATGAAGGGAGTGTTGTATTGTTTAGTACCGTTGCAACTAAACTAGGGATGCCATTTCATGCTAGTGTGGCAGCAAGTAAATCTGCGGTAGAAGGTCTTGTAAAGTCCTTAGCAGGTGAATACGCTACTAAAGTACGTTTTAATTGTGTGGCACCAACAGTTACTGATACAGATTTATCGCAAAGATTACTTCGTAACGATAAACAACGTGAAAATATGGAATCGAGACATCCATTAAAAAAGTACTTAAAACCAGAAGAGGTTGCAAATTTAGCAGCCTATTTGCTATCAGATAAATCTTCTTCCATATCTGGTCAGGTTTTTCCTATAGATGCTGGGATAGTTAGTTTGAAACTGTAAATTATTACAGTTTCAACCATTAATAGATTACATAACAAAATAATTAATTTCCTGTGTATTAACTGTAGAGGTAAAGTTATGTATTGAAAATCGTGTTAACTTAGGTTTAAGAATTATATATTTATTCCTGGTAACAAGCACGATTTTCAATATTTTTATATACTTTAGTAAATAAAGTAAGTGATTCTAGTACGCTTATCTATAAATATAATTTTTTAGTTTAAAATTTAAAGTATTGATTTTTTTTATAGAAAAAAGATTTTTACGCGTTTTTTTTAAAAAAATACTTGTCAGATAATTTTTTTAAAGTATTTTTAAAAAAAATTAACAGTTTTTAAGAGTATTTGATAGAAAAAGCATCACAAATTAGAATGCAACGGAATTTAAAGTTTGATAATTAACCCCCGAGATTATGAAAAAAACTACTTTATTGCTACCAGGTATTTTGCCTAATACATATATTGAATCCAATTTAAAAGTAATTTCAACCTAATATTTCATAATTAATATTATTAAACAGATATAAATTTTAGTTATCTAACTTTTTAAGTTAAGATAACTAAAGTAATACTGTTAAGATATAAAATTATTACATACTACTTAGTAGCTATGTGTTCTATAAATAAAAAATAACCCCGCAATTGTTTCACTTTGGCGAGCAAGAACAAAAGCAGGGCATTGAATAATAATCAATTATAACAAACTGATCATTATGGTTATGTATTTTAAAAAAACTTCTTTAGTAAGAAGCTATGAAAAATTAAAAGAAAGCAAACATAGAATTAACACAAACAAAGGCAAAATAAATTGTGTTAAAAATGTCCTTGTTACCAGTTTAAATGAAATGATTTTCATGAAACAGGCAATGATTTTTCATAAATTACTTCATAAGCAAGTTTTGCTGCTATTATTACTAGTTTTCTTTTTTCAATTTAATATTGTTAACAGTCAAGCTAGTTTGGCATCCGAAAAAAATACAGTAGTAAGTTTTAAAAAAGGAGATTTAGCAAAAAAGAAGATAAACAATAGTAATAATCAAAATAATATTACTTCCTTAACTGTTTATAAAGTCGATGCTAAGAATACTGCTCCCAATACTAAACTTAAAAAGACTTCTACACCTAGTTTTTCAGCTTTCAGAGCAGCACCAATTATAGATTTGAATGTGGTACAGCCAGGTAATAATAATGAGTTCCAGCTTCAGCCACCTCCAGGTTCTGTAGTTCCAATATTTGTGAGTCCAGCAGTAACTTCAGATACGAATACCATTTCAAACGCAACCATAAGTATTACGGGTGCATTAGACGGTGCCAGTGAAGCATTTGCAGTAAATAATCCAGATGGATCAGGTTTAGATGCCTATTTTTTTACAACTCCAGTAGCGGCACCAACAGATTATGTTTTCCCTGGTTCCACTATAAGGTTAACTCAAAACACAGCGACTACATTTACAGTAACTGAAGCATCTGGTAACCCAATCCCAAATTCAGATTTTGAAGAATTCTTGAACGTTTTCTTATATGGTAATTTGGCAAGTCCTTATACAGATGGTGTAAGAACAGTAACAGTTGGTATAACAGATACAGTAGGAGGTACAGCAAGTGCACAATCAATTATTAGAGTATTTACAACGCTTCCAACAGTTGTGGATGAAGGCAACAGTACTGCCGCCAACAATACAGGAACAATAACAGGAAATGTTTTAGCGAATGACTCAGGAGCTTCAGCTATTTCAGTTTCAGAAGTAGATGTGTATCCAGCAGCAGTTGCAAACGTTTATACCACTTTATATGGAGAAGTGACAATTCAATCGAATGGAACCTATTCTTATGATGTAGATGAAACAAACTCGTCGGTAGTAGGATTAAGATCGGGGGAAAGTTTATTAGATATTATTTCATATACGGTTACCGATTCCGATAATATTATTGACTATGGAATTTTAACAATTACAATAAATGGAGTTGATGAAGCTCCAGTAGCCTTAGATAATTTAGATTCAGTAACTGTCTATACAGATCCAAACGCAGTAGGTAATATTATTACTGATGTAGGACCTACAGGTGCTGATGCAATAGATAGAGGTTTGTCTACATTAGTATGGGAAAACGAATTTACTCAAGGCGCGAGCTTTGGAGGTTTATCAGATCCTATTAATGGTACGAGTAGAACAGTAGATGGAGTAACACTTAGCTTTACTTCTACAGATCCTGATAACATAGGTATCCCTAATCAAAATCAAGTTGTAAATTTAACAGCTACCAATGGTGGTCACACAGGATATCTAGGATATGCGATAGACGCAACAACCAATCCATCAGGAGATACAGTATTAACTATAGATTTTGATCAGCCAGTTTTTAATCTAGGTTTTTTAGTAGTAGATATCGATTTTTCACAAGCAAGAGCATGGCAAGATTTAATAAGAATACAAGGGAATTTAGACGGAACTACAGCAGCTTATAAATATGTTACAACTGGCGGTGTTGTAGATGCAGGAAGTAATACTTTTTATGGAACTGGTAGTGCAGTTCCAAGCGATGCAACTGGAAATGTAAATGTTTTTTTCGAGGAACCAATTAATCAATTAGTCTTAAGCTATAATTATGGTCCTAATGCAACAGATGCAGACCAAGGAGGTCAGATTGCAGGAATATCAGATATATATTGGCAGGGTGATGCGAGTGCAGTTACTGTAATTGAAATAGAAAACACATTGGCAGGAACTATGGAAACCGTTACTGGCCAAACTTCTATTGTTGGAGTATATGGTACTCTAATAGTGTTTCCAGATGGAACTTATTTATATAGTCCAGATACCAGTAATCCAGACGTACAAAACTTAATAGCTGGTCAAATGCTTACAGAAACATTTGGCTATACATTATCAGATGGTGTAACAAACGATACAGCAAATTTAATTATAACGATTAATGGGTCTGGGGGCGATTTAGATGGTGACGGAAAAGCCGACAGAGTAGATTTAGATGATGATAATGATGGTATCGTTGACGAAGATGAATTTGACTGTCCTGCAGGATTAGTTCCCCTAGGACAAACGTTTACACAGGCTAGCACAGGTACTACAGCGGGAAGTAGCGCGTCAGGAACTGTAAATAATGTGTACAGCCATGCAGGGGTTACAGGTACCTTTAGTTATGAAGTACTAAATGGTGCTACGTGGAGTTCGGGAGTTAGAAGTCAAGGTCCTACGCCTGGAGTGAACGGTAATTATATTAATGTACAGCCAAATAACACCAATTTTCCAGCTGGAAGTTATTATCCGGCTGACGCTGCTACGTTAAGCGTTGGAGTGTATACATTCACATTTGATGAACCGATACAAATATCAGAATTCAAATGGGGAGGAATAGATAACTTAGATAGGGTTGATTTTTCAGCTTCTTTAGCTGGAGTTAATGTACCTATATCCATTACGAATGTAAATATACCAGCAGGTGATTTCTCACAACCAGATGGACCACAATCTGTATTAAGTGCCTCAGCTGGAGCTAACGCTCCAAACAACACAGTTTCGGTGAATTCCGCAGATATGGTAGATACACTTATAATTGTTGCTGGTAAAAGAAATGGAAATGCAGGTAACGTTACTATGCAGTTTAGTGAGTTTTCTTACTGCTTTGCTAAAGATACAGATCAAGACGGAATTCCAGATTACCGAGATTTAGATAGCGATGGTGATGGTTGTTTTGATGCTTTAGAAGGAGATGGAGGAATTACATATGCCGTATTGAATTCAAACGGATCTATAAATACAACGTCAAACCCAGTAAATGATAATGGAATTCCAGTAGGTCCAGGTACTGCTGGGGCAGGAACTACCGGTCAAAATGATGTAAGTGCTACAGACAGCACAGTTCGGTCTGGAATATGTGACCCTTGTAATCCAGGGAATCCAAATTTTAGTGATACCGACCTTGATGGAATAGGTGATATTTGCGACTTAGATGATGATAATGATGGAATTACCGATGTAAATGAGTCCTCTTGTATATTTCAAAATTCAAATAGAAAACTAGCAGTATTGTATGACAATACTAATGGAGAAGTAGCACCAACAACTCAAGATTTAGATTTTTATACAGAAAATACTGTTTCGCCACAAATTTTTGGTTCTGGAGTAAGTTATACAAATGATGCAAACAATACATCAGGTGGTTATATAGATTTACAAGGGGTAGATCAATCAGATTTAGCGAGTGCAAAAACAGACAATGATTATATTCAGTATAATTTTGTTACAGGTTTGGTTCCTTATAGAATTATTCAATTATTTTTCTTCGGAGAACCATCAGGAATTCCGTCAGCAGATTATAGGACTGGTTATAGCTATCAAGTGGAAATTTCAGATGACAATTTTACAACGAGTTCTGTTCTGTTTGATGAAGCTACAGTTGCTACATCTACTTTTCGAGGAACCCCGACAAATGTGATCACATTAGATCCTGTTAAATATTATAGTATTAGAATTTATATATACGCTAATCCTATTGCAAACTCAGGTTCTATCACTATTGATAATGTTGCTTTTCAAGGTGTTTTATGTGAATCTCAAGATACAGATATCGATGGAACTGCAGATTATCAAGACTTAGATAGTGATAATGACGGTTGTAATGATGTTATAGAGTCTGGCGGTATTGACGATAACGGAGATGGGCGTTTAAATGGTCATCCAACAGTTGATTCTTCACTTTCACTTACACAAGGTCAAGTAACCAATGGTGTTGCTAATGGAGGATATAATGGAGTGACTGGAAATGAAATTGTCGCAACTGAAGTAGTAGTAGATGATACGATATTAATAGATCAAGTAGTCTCTTCTGGAGATTCAGCTGTATTTGAAATTACTTCTGCGAACGCAACGAACACAGAAAGCTTTAATGGTACACCAACTAATACTCCAGATTATTCATCTGGAACAGATACTTCTTCTGAATTAAATTTTGAATGGTACATTGGAGACCCTGCATCAGGAGGTGTTGCGATAAACGCTACAGATACAAATTACAGTGGAGAAGACACCGCTAGTTTAAATATTGCAAATGTTGAAGGCCTAGACGGAACTGAATATTTCCTAGTTGTTACACACAATGATAATGCTTGTATAAATATTGTGAATAGTGCAACGTTAACAGTAGTACTCAATGCAGTAGACGATACAGCCACAACTGATGAAGATGAGCCAGTGGTAGTAGATGT
>JAHDDQ010000050.1 GCA_020629275.1 Tenacibaculum sp.
AAAATGACAATTGAAGATAATAATGTAAAAATTATTGTTGACAAGAAAAGCTTCTTGTACTTGATAGGAACCACTTTAGAATATTCTGGAGGACTTAATGGTAAAGGTTTTGTTTTTAACAATCCGAATGCCAACAGAACTTGTGGTTGTGGAGAAAGTTTCTCCTTATAATTTTTTAAGCTCAACATATACAACGATACATTTCTACGATGAGTAAGTATACCGAAGATGATTTAAGAGAAGAATTAAAAACCAAAGAATATGAATATGGTTTTTATACAGATATAGAAAGTGATAAATTTCCTGTAGGTTTAAATGAAGACATTGTTCGTGCAATTTCTAAAAAGAAAAACGAACCAGAATGGATGACCGAATGGAGATTAGAAGCTTTTAGAGTTTGGCAAGAAATGGATGAGCCAGAATGGGCTAATGTAACTTATAAAAAGCCAGACTTCCAAGCAATTTCATACTATTCAGCACCAAAGAAAAAGCCAAAATTAAATAGTTTGGATGAAGTAGATCCAGAAATGCTTGCTACTTTTGAAAAGCTTGGTATTTCACTAGATGAACAGAAACGTTTGGCTAATGTAGCTGTTGATATTGTTATGGATTCTGTTTCTGTAGCTACAACTTTCAAAGAAACTCTAGCAGAAAAGGGTATTATTTTTATGCCAATTTCAGAAGCTATTCAAGAACATCCTGAATTAGTTAAAAAATATATAGGCTCAATTGTACCTACTACCGATAACTTTTATGCAGCTTTAAATTCAGCAGTATTTTCAGACGGATCATTTTGTTACATTCCTAAAGGTGTTAGATGCCCTATGGAATTGTCTACTTATTTCAGGATTAATGAAGGAGGAACTGGACAATTTGAAAGAACTTTAGTCGTAGCAGACAAAGGAAGCTATGTCTCTTATTTAGAAGGTTGCACTGCACCAAGTAGAGATGAAAACCAATTACATGCAGCAGTTGTAGAGTTAATCGCATTAGATGATGCAGAAATAAAATATTCTACAGTACAAAATTGGTTTCCTGGTGATGCATCAGGTAAAGGTGGAGTCTATAATTTCGTTACCAAAAGAGGACTTTGCGAAACTAATGCCAAAATATCTTGGACTCAAGTTGAAACTGGATCAGCTATTACCTGGAAATATCCTAGTTGTATATTAAAAGGGAATAATTCTGTAGGAGAATTTTACTCTATTGCAGTAACCAATAATTACCAACAGGCAGATACTGGTACCAAAATGATTCATTTAGGAAAGAACACTAAATCTACAATCATTTCTAAAGGTATTTCTGCAGGAAAATCGCAAAATAGTTATCGTGGCTTAGTTCAAATAGGTGCTAGAGCTGAAAACGCGCGTAATTTCTCTCAATGTGATAGTTTACTTATGGGTAATGAATGTGGAGCACACACATTTCCTTATATAGAAACAAAAAATAAAACCGCACAGATAGAACATGAGGCTACAACAAGTAAAATTGGTGAAGATCAATTGTTTTATTGTAATCAAAGAGGTATAGATACTGAAAAAGCTATTGCATTAATTGTAAATGGATTTAGTAAAGAAGTATTAAATAAATTACCAATGGAATTTGCTGTGGAAGCTCAAAAATTATTAGAAATAAGTTTGGAAGGTAGTGTAGGATAACAATCCTCAAAACCTTAATCATATACAAAGAAAGACAATGCTTAAGATAGAAAACTTACACGCAGAAGTAGAAGACAAATCCATATTAAAAGGATTAAACTTAGAAGTTAAAGCTGGAGAAGTTCATGCTATTATGGGACCAAACGGTGCAGGAAAAAGCACTATGGCCTCTGTAATTGCAGGTAAAGAAGAATACGAAGTTACAGACGGAAACATTGAATTAAATGGAGAGGATATTAGTGAACTTTCACCAGATGAAAGAGCTCACAAAGGAGTCTTTTTATCTTTTCAATATCCTGTAGAAATTCCTGGCGTTACTGTTACTAACTTTATTAAAACAGCAATAAACGAATCAAGAAAAGCACAAGGGTTAGAAGAAATGCCTGCGAAAGAAATGCTTCAAAAAATTCGTGAAAAATCTGAGCTTTTAGAAATTGATAGAAAGTTTTTGTCACGTTCATTAAATGAAGGATTTTCAGGAGGTGAGAAAAAACGTAATGAGATTTTTCAAATGGCAATGTTAGAGCCAAAACTAGCTATACTTGACGAAACTGACTCTGGTTTAGATATTGATGCCTTACGTATTGTTGCCAATGGAGTTAATAAACTAAAATCTAAAGACAATGCTGTAGTTGTAATTACACACTATCAACGTTTATTAGATTATATCGTACCTGATTACGTTCATATTTTACACGATGGTAAAATCGTGAAAACTGGTGATGCTTCTTTAGCATTGAAATTAGAGGAGAAAGGTTACGATTGGATTAAAGAAGAAGTAAATTCATAATTAGTTGTTTTTCAACTATAATTTGAAAGAATGGAATTAAAAGATAAATTAATATCATCGTACGTAGCTTTTGAAAATGGCTTAAACGTGAATTCTGATGTTCACGAAATCAGATCGAAAGCACTACAAAATTTCGAAAAGTTAGGTTTTCCTACCAAAAAATTGGAGGCTTGGAAATATACTTCCTTAAATTCAGTTTTAAAGGAAGACTATAGTATTTTCCCAAAGGCGGAAAAGGCCATTGAGCTTGCTGATGTAAAGAAATATTTTATTCATGATATAGATACTTATAAAGTTGTTTTTATTGATGGAAAATACAGCTCTTTCTTATCAGAAACAACGCACGATAGTATAGATGTTTGCTTATTATCATCTGCACTCGATAAGTCTAAGTATAAACCGATTATTGAAAACTTCTTCAACAAAGCAGCTAAGCAAGATAATTTAACATCGTTAAATACAGCGTATGCTGCAGAAGGAGCCTACATCCATATTCCTAGAAATGTTGAAGTAGAGAAACCTATTCAAATCATTAACTTTACTACGGGTACAGAAAATGCAACAATGTTACAACCACGTAATTTAATTGTTGCTGAACGTAATTCGCATGTACAAATTATTGAGCGCCATCAAAGTTTAACAGATCAACCTGTACTAACAAATTCTGTAACTGAATTATTTGTTGACACGCATGCTAATGTTGATTATTATAAAATTCAAAACGATAATATTAATGCTTCACTTGTTGATAATACTTACGTAGAGCAGCAAAAAGAAAGTGTTTGTTCTGTTCATACATTCTCTTTTGGAGGAAATATTACTAGAAATAATCTAAATTTTGCTCAAAAAGGTGAACATATAAATTCTATACAAAAAGGAATTACTATAATTGAAGGCAAGCAACATGTAGATCATCACACATTAGTTCATCATATAGAGCCTAATTGTGAAAGTCATCAAGATTATAAAGGAATTTATGGAGATCGTTCAACTGGTGTTTTCAATGGTAAAGTAGTTGTAGAAAAAGAAGCTCAAAAAACAAATGCTTACCAACAGAGTAACAATGTTTTAATTAGTGATAAAGCTACTATAAATGCTAAACCACAACTCGAAATATTTGCAGATGATGTTAAGTGTTCTCACGGCTGTACTATTGGTCAATTAGATGAGCAAGCATTGTTTTATATGCAACAGCGTGGTATTCCTAAAAAAGAAGCTAAAGCTTTACTTATGTATGCTTTTGCAAATACGGTTTTAGAAAGTGTAAAAATCCCAGAAGTTAAAAAACGAATTACTAATCTTATTGCCAACAAACTTGGTGTAAATATAGGCTTCGATTTATAGCATCTAAAAAAATAATTTATAAAAAACCCTTTAAGAAATCTTAAAGGGTTTTTTATAGTTAGTTATTAGTTATAAATCTTACTTATCTTACATAAAATCTTTTACTAGTGCTTGTAAATTCGTTTTCTATTTTTAGAATATAGATCCCTGAATTTAGCTCGTCAACATTTATTTGTTTTCTTTCATTTAATTTTCCTGTTTTCAGCGTTTGCCCTAATGTATTTATAATTGTATAAGTAACATTAGTTAAGCTTCTGCTTGGACCTATTAAACTTAAATCATTACCTTTTTTAACTGGGTTTGGTGCAATTGAAACTGATGTAAAAGCATCTTCATCTTGATCTCCTAAAACATCTACCCTAGTACCAAACATTTCAGCAGCTACTATGGCAGTATTTTCACAAGAACCTTCATAAATCTTGATATTTGAAAATGTAGAATTATTTCCAGAACCTGCATCGTTATCATTAATAAATACTAATCTATCCATTACACCAGTATAAGAACTACCTACAGGTATTGTGTAAGTAACAGTACCGCTAGTATAATTGTCATAGTTTGTAACTCCATAATTTTGTGATCCATGTACTTTAAAATATCTAGAAGATGTTAAATTATTATCATCCTCAAATCCAACACCATGAATTTCACCTTGTGATGTGCTACTGAATTGAAATTCTATAACTGTATTAGCAGTAACAGTATAATTTAATGAAATATATTTCCAAGTATTATTTGTTAGTGTTAATGAACTTCCACCATTTCCTACTGAAGAATTTCCTGCTGAGTCTTGGGTTGAAAATGATGTTAATGTATAGTCATTAAAATCTAACGATGCACAGCTAGGATTAGATGTACCACCACCAGAAGAAAGTGAAATGTTATCTATTGCAATATCGCTAGACCAACTAGACCCTGTTGTACCTACAAAACGTAATCTAACCTCATTTTGCCCTACATAAGCATTTAAACTAACCGAAGCGGCATTCCATTGATCACCTTTGTTTCCAGAGTCATTCCATATACTTGTCCAACTAGTTCCGTTAGTTGAAACTTCTAATTTTAATGATCCAACACTTGTACCAAACATATGATTACTAAAAGAAAATGTAGCCGAAGATAATCCTGACAAATCAAAACATGGACTCTGTAAAATTGCTGTTGCATTTGCTCCTATTTGTCCTGTACTATTATTACTTGAAGCTTCTAAAAACATATAAAAACTTCCGTTAGCTCCTGAACTTGGTCCAGTTCCAGAAGATGGAGTTCCTGATGCATCTCTTACCCAGTTTCCGTCATCACCAGTAGCCTGTGTCCAACCTACACTAGACTCAAAACTTTCACTGTAAGGAAATGAAGCTACTGTAGAAGAACAAGCTGGATCTGGATTTGAACTTCCTCCTCCATCTACACCATCATTTGGCATATCATTACCAATTGAACTGATCAAATCATCACTTCTACCATAAGAACCATTTGGACATTCACCTGTGTTATGGATTGCCAAAACTAAATTTGTATTGTAATCAATTACTGGTGATCCTGAACTTCCTCCTTCAGTATCAGCAAAATAATTTATTGTTTTATTAGGAACACGTGGTGTAGCACAATTACCAACACAATTTACTTGAGAAAATCCAGTATCTGTATTAACTGAAATTTCTTTTCTTCTTCCTCCTGGATGTTGCGGAATATAAATTCGATCTCCAGCAGATGGTAAAACAGAACTAAGACTTAAATACCCATAGGTATTTGTTGGATTAGTAGGTAATTTCACTAATGTATAATCTAAACTTGAACTTGTTTTAATAAAAGTTGCAGAAGAAGCTACTACATCTGATGTTGCTGCACTAGAACCAGAACAGTTTGTATTTTGATAATTGAATACAAAATCTGTATTTTGTGCCGCAGATGAAGATCCTATACAGTGATTATTTGTCATTAAATGACCTTCACTACCTAAAAGCCATCCTGTACAACTACTGCTACCTCCGATAATTAATCGACACACAGCCTTTGCTTTTTCGAACATTTCTGTTCCAGAATAGCAGGCAATTTGCTCTTTATTGTCACTTGAACAAATAGCTCTACTTTGCAGCTTTTCATTTTTATCAAAAATTGCTGCTAGTTTCTCCTTACTATAACCGTAGGCTACCTTAGTAATTTGAAAACCTTGATGTTGTTTTATATTTCCTGAAGAATATAATTTAACCTCAACTTTATCATCAAAAATTACCTTTGACCAAAAGTTGCTAATCATAGTTAATTGTTCATCTACAATTTTTCCTTTTCCTCCATAAACGATAGTCTCATTATTTGTAAGTCCTGTAATTTCAACATGATCTCCTGGCGCTAGATCAAAATCATTGAAATACAGTTTAATGTACGCCGCGTTTTTTGAGTAAAACTCTTTTTTGTACACTAATTGTTTGGATTGGTTAATTGTAGTTGCTCTTGAAAAATTTTGGTAGGACTTTGATACACTTATATTGGTATCAAACTCTTCTCCAATTTTAAAAGATTTCTGTGCAAAAACTGTATTTGTACAGCACATAAATGCAGCAAATAATACAGCTTTGAAAAAGTAATTTTTCATCATTCGGGGTTTTTATCTGTTAATTAATTCATACAAAACTATTTACATTCGGAATGAAATACAAATTAAATGTTAAAAAAATGATTTTAATTTACTTTTTATCTTAAAAAATTACACAAACTGTTTTAAAGATTTGCTTATTTGTTAAACAACATGACTTTATTAAGTAATTCCTTTATCTATGTTACTTATAATGTGGAGGTTTAGTTTTTAAAATTGGTTTTTTCGAACTTTTGATCTCAAAATCCTATTTGAGCTCATTTAGCGAAGCTTTTTCTTGTTAAGAATACCAGTAGGAAGAAGCAGTGTTAAAACGCTTTTAAAAAAGTGGTTTTTTACTGTAAAAACACTTTTTTTAAACTCTTTTGTAATGATATTATTTTTTCAACGTCAAAATTGTTGTAAAACCTCCAACAATAAAACAATTATGAGAAAACTATTTTTAACACTATGTCTCTTTGCTATAACAATAGCTACACAAGCACAAAACGATGTTTATGATGCTTTATTAAAAACGTATGTATCTTCAAACGGAACTATCGATTATAAAGGCTTAAGAAAAAACAAAGCTGTTTTAGATATTTATTTAAAGTATTTAGATAATACCATTCCACAAAAAAAATGGTCTTCAAAAAAAGCTAAGGCTTTTTGGATAAACGCATACAATGCATATACCATAAAGCTTATTATAGATAGTTATCCATTAAAAAAAGTTACTGATATAAAAAGAAAAGGACGTAATGCTTGGAAAATTGCTTTTGCAAAAATTGGCAAGAAAACTTATTCTTTAGACTATATTGAACATAAAATTCTAAGAAGATGGCACGATGATCCTAGAATTCATGTAGGTATTAATGCTGCTTCATTATCTGGCCCTAAATTTCCTAATTATGCTTTTACAGAAAAGAATATTGAATCAAAATTAGAACTGCTAATGAAGGATTTTATTAACGATCCTAAAAAAAATAAAATAGGTTTAACCAAAGTTGAGGTTTCTAAGATTTTTGAATGGTATCAAGAAGACTTTACTTCGAATAATACTTTAGTTGATTATATTAATAAATATTCTGAAACAAAGGTTAACGATAGCGCTGCTATTGAATATTTAGAATACGATTGGAATTTAAATGAAAAGTAAGTATCCGTGAAGTAATAATTTACTAATCCCTATAAAAATTCTAAACAGTGCTATTAAATAATAGCACTGTTTTTTGTTCACAAAACATCTAACTATCAAGTAACTAATTTTATTCTAATCATTAACATGGAAAGTTATCAACACTAAAACGTTTTCGGTAAATTCAATTCAACAATTAAAGATTATTTATAATTAAATTGTTGAATATTTATTTTTTTAACAAAAAAATTAAATAAAAAAACCCCGAAAACAAACCAAATAAATACTTCCCATGAAAACTTTCTTAGAGAAGATTAGCATATTATCTATGCTGATTTTCATTTTTTTATCAAATTATAATAATGTGGCCGCACAAGTAGACTTTAGAGAAGAGACTATCTATTTTCTTATGACTAGTAGGTTCTTTGATGGAGATCCTACTAATAACGCTCCAACAGAATGGTCTTCTTTTAATCCAGATCCTAAAATTAATCCAACAATTACTGATCCGAATGATGTAACTTGGAAAGGAGGCTTTAAAGGTTTAATTCAGAAACTAGACTATATAAAAGATTTAGGATTTACAGCAATATGGATAACTCCAATCGTTCACAATAGAAGTCCACTGGATTATCATGGCTATCACGCATGGGACTTTACAAAAGTAGACCCTAGACTAGAATCTCCTGGTGCTACATTTCAAGATTTAATTAACGAAGTTCATGCTAGAGACATGAAAATTGTTTTAGACATTGTTACCAATCATGCTGGACGATTTGGGATTAAAGGTGTTGCTGAAATTAAATATAATACCGATCCTAAGAAACCTTGGGCTGCCAATGACAATCCAAACTGGAGTTATGATGGTATAACACCTAACCCAGATGATGGTTTAATTTGGAGTAGAGCTAATCTTGCTAAAATGCCTGCTCCATACAATGAAAATTTGACTGCTCATAATTTTCCTAGTAAAGAAAGCTATGTTGATACTTCGGACTCAGATTGGTATCATCATTCGGGAAATGGATTCGCTCAAGGCTTTGACGATGTTGAAAACCTTCAAAATAGAGCCTTAGCTGGTGATACTCCAGATTTAAATACTGGCAGTCAAAAAGTAAGAAATTATTTAATTAATGCTTATAAAAAATACATCAATATGGGAGTAGATGCTTTTCGTTGGGATACTGTAAAGCATATGAGTAGAGAAGATATTATTTACTTTTTTGATGCTTTTAAAACCATAAATCCAAACTTATTTATTTTTGGTGAAGTAGCCCAAAAGCGTCATGAACTTCATCCTGTAGAAGAAACAAACCCTCATTATTATACATGGCGTGGTGCTGTTAACAACTCTGCTCCTCTTGATTTAGCTGTTATTGATTTTTTCGGGGAAGCTACTTTCCACGGAACTTTTGAAGAAGGACAATCTTTCCCAACCGTAAAAGCAGCAGCTAGATACGATAATTTATATAGTGACCCCTCTACACTTGTAACTTGGTTGGACAATCATGATTTTGGACCTAACAATGATTGGAACCGACGTTATGGTGGAAGCGACGAGAATTTAGCTGCTTGTATGAATTTTATGTTCACATGGAGAGGGATACCCGCTGTATATTATGGCACAGAAATGCGTTTTAAAGCAGGTGAGTTCAATGATATCCATGATGCTTCTGGTATAGAGAAATCAATTAATGAGACAGGACGGGCATATTACGGAAATGTTATAAATCAAGCTCCTAATCATAAAATTTATTAACATATTAAAAAACTTAACGCCATAAGAAAAGCTATACCTGCCTTACAAAAGGGTTCTTGGGAGTGGAAAGAAGCCCCTGGAAACGCTGTCTCTTATAAAAGAATTCATAATAATAGTCAGGTTGTTGTTGGATTAGCAAAAGATGGAAATGCAGATTTTTCTATAACTGGCGTAACAGATGGAATATATAGAGATGCTGTAACTGGTAGAGAAGTTTTTGCTCAGAATGGCCGTATCAATTTCTCAGTCACTTCAGGTTCCGCTGGAGTTTACGTATTAAATGGATCTGGTTTAATAGGTTCTTGTGGCGGTGGTTTTTTTGAAAACTGTGTAAACGGACCTAGTAAACCGGTAGTACAAATTAACCCTGAAAATACAAGATCTGAAAACCCTATTGTCATAAACATAAATACTTTTGGTGGTTCTGGTAATTCAGAAATATTTTACACTACAAATAATTCTACACCTAATAAATCAAGTAAAAAATACAATGGTTCTTTTATTATCAATAATTCTACAACTCTAAAAGCAATTGCATTTGATAGTACTGGAGCAGCATCAGATGTGATTACAAAATCATATGAAATCGGTCCTATTAACGGTTTACATGTATATTTTGAAAAACCAGCTAATTGGTCGCAAGTTAATATTCATTACTGGAATGAATCTCCAGACATATTACCTTTAAGCAACTGGCCTGGACCCAAAATGAGTAGAGTTGGTAACTCTGATTGGTATGAATATATTTTTGAAGGTGTAAGTAGTACCAATTTAGTTTTTAATGATAATGGTAATACTAAAACTGATGATTTAACAAGAGATAAAGATGGCTGGTATCAAAACAGTTCTTGGTTTGATTCTGACCCTAGAGATAACACTAATCAGAAGCCTTCTTTAGCTATTTCTCCTAATAAAGATAGTTTTAACTTTGGTGAAATGATTTCTGTGTCTTTAAATGCTACTGACGATGATCCGAAAGATTTAGTTATTTATTATACTTTGAATGGTAGCCAGCCTTCAAGAAACAGTAATCGATATGATTCTCCTTTTTCAATTTCATCTACAACTACTGTTAAAGCTATTGCATATGATAATGAAAATTTAGCTTCTCCAGTAATCTCAAAAACTTTTGATTTCTCAAGTAATTCAGAGAGTATGACTATTTATTACAAAGGAGACTTAAAAAAACCTTCTATTTACTTTTGGAATACAAATCCTTTAAAAACAAATACGGTATGGCCAGGTGAAAATATGACTGATGAAGGTAATGGGTGGTATTCATTCACTTTCAACACTGTTGATTGTACAAATTTAATTTTTAGTGAGAAAGGGAATAATAAAACCAAAGATTTGAACCGTTGTGGAACTGGATGGTATTATAATGATACTTGGTACGATAAACAACCTGTAATACAAAACAATGATGATTTAACAGTTTATTTTAAACCTAATTCTTATAGTGATCCTTCTATTTATTTTTGGAATACAAATCCTACTAACAATACAACAACTTGGCCTGGTGAAAACATGACTCCTTTTATTAACGGTTGGTATACTTACACATTTAAAAACACAAAATGCGCTAATCTAATTTTTAGTAACAATGGTAGTTCTAAGACTAAAAATTTAAATAGATGTACAGAAGGTTGGTACTATAACGGTGTATGGTATGATGAAAATCCTAATTTAAATCAATCCAGACAACAGTTGGATGATACATATTCTTTGAAAGTAAACATTTTTCCAAATGCGCTAACCGAAAACTCGACGATTACAATTGATTTATATGAAGAATCCAATACAGTTAACATAGAATTGTTAAACATGTATGGAAGCACTAGAAGAGTTGTCAATGGAGTATTCAGTAAAGGAATGCATAATTTCAATATAACATTTAATAAACAAGCTCTTATTAGAGGAATATATTTTTGTAGAATTACAGTTAACAATACATCAATAGTAAAAAAACTCATTAAAAAATAAAGTTTTAACCTTATATTTTTAACCCTCATCAAAGTAAAAATTTAATGAGGGTTATTATTAGTATTGAAGCTTTATAACATTATTCTTATCAACTTACTCTAATTTAAAGAGACCTATAATATTATTATAGGTTTTTAATATATTTCAGTTGATAAGAATCATATGTCGCTTCAACCTATTTTATCTTTAGTTTTGATAACTCTAAAAAACAATCATCAAACACAAATTATTGAGAATTTAAAGGTAGTATACTATATATAGATTTTTCATATATGGTAATTTCTTCTGCCAACTTTTGATATACTTCTTTTTCACCATTATTTGGACTCCACTCTGTTCTACCTTTAATGAAATCTTCATGATATTTTTTCCAATTTTCATATTGCTTTTGTGCAAGCGGGAGCAAATCTAAAACTATAGCCTTTACTTCTTCATTAGTTAAATAATTACAAGCATATCCCATAGACGCTATCTGCACTATTCTTGTATAATCCCAAGCTTTGTGCAGACCATTTCTTGATTTAAATCTTTCTATAGTATTAATAAGCCCCTTTCTGCTATGAACACCCCACATAGATTCAAAGTCATTTAAAATTTCTGATTTTTGATCCTTATCGTAAGCAAATAAAAAGAGCTCTTTATATTCCTCTATTAGTGATTCATGATTGGAGAACTTATGAGTACTTTTCCTGATTATATCTTTAACAACATCAATACCACCATATCCATAAATAAAATAAATTCCTCCTAGCATGAAGCTTTTAAGTTCCTTTTCGTTTATACTTTTTCTTCTAGTTTGGAGTTCTTTATAAAATTTAGAGAACTCAATATTTGTTTTAAATTTATTAGCGTAAAATTTTCTATCAAAAAACTTACCAGTATCAATTACGATTAATTAACCATCATCGTCATCATTTTCAATACTAATTTTACGAACATCACTATATTTAATCTTTATATTTTTTGTTTTTATTAGTCCTTTGGTAAACTCAAAATATTCTTTTGAAAGGCCTATATAATGTGACTTTTGCATTTTAATTAATAACCAAAATAACGGTAATAACATTAATACTCCTACAAAAGCGTAGAAATACGAACTAACTGGATAAGGTAAAACTAACTTTCCTCTATATGCTAATCCGGAAGTATTAGTATAAGCTAGATATAACAGAACTATACCTATTGAAGGGGTAACTAAATTTGTGTATGACAGCTTGGTTTTGTATTTAAATTTTAAATTCTCTTCCATATTAATTATCTATTGTAATATAAAAATAATCCTAATGTAGAAATCATAGCAAGCCCACAAGTTATTCCCATAACGATTCTAACATTTCTATTTCCTATTCTATTCTCCCAATATGCTATGTTATAAATTCCTCCTCCAGGTTCCATAACCCAGTTCCAATTTCTTACAAACCCTAATAAAAAAATACCGAAACCAACAGACGCAATTAAATAGCCATAATGTGGATTATTAGCTATAAAATTTTGCGCCTGGTCATAGGTTTGCTCAACGAACTTTTGATAATCTATATTTAAAAAACTAAGCACTGTAATATTTTCCTGCAATAAATCGGTAATAATAATAGTCTTTCTTTCTACCTTTTTGACAAAAACATAGTAATGGAACTATTCCATCAGTTGGAAAGCATTTTTTTGGTAATATATCTTTTTCAGATTGGGTTTTATTGGTGGTTGCTACTATAATCTTGTCTGTTATCAATGGCTTCCCTTCAAAAGACACTTGATAGAAATCAAGTAAGCTTTGATCTACATGTGTATGAAAATCTGAATTTGGATTATTTAAATCTTTATATAATTTTTGCATTTCTGGTGTTAATCCTTCTGGACATTGATCTTCATCTCTAAAGTTGTTTAGCATACCACTGATTAACTTTAGAAATAATGTATTATTAGCAAACTCGCCTTCTTTAACCATTGTAAAAACAAGAGCTGCATAGCTAATTTCTCCTTCTGAACTCCAAAAAGCTGGAGCTGCCTGCACTATTGAGCTTAATTTCATGTGCCCTTGTCGAAGTTCTTCTTGATCCATCTTATGACCTTTTAAGCTTTCTATGACAAGTGCTGAATTTGGATCAATTTTAGTTGATAAGTATGAGCTTACTTTACTCATATCTGTTGGATTTGGAATATCTGAAGCGTTTATCTCAAGCTCCGAAACCTCTTTAAAGCGTAATAAATATAACTGTTCTTCAAGCTGATTCTGCTTTGCTTCTGCTGCTTGTTTAATTTGATTAGGATGCTCTCCTCTATCATACATATCAATCTGCTCTTGGACATCAAATCCTTGAGCTTTCATTTCTATTAATTGTTCATACGAATAGGTATTTACACTTAAATCAACAGGTGTAAATTTTTGCATTAATTTGGATATTTTTTTTATAAAACTCATTTTTATTTCTTTTTAAACATAGCTGTTAAACCAACATCTACAGTTTCTTCTCTTCCTTTTATATTAGATTTTACTACTCTTTCTACTTCCTCGTAAAAACCATCACCTTTACCATATATTAAGCGAATAATTAGATGCCCCACAATTCCTACTTGTTTGTTTAAGAAAGCTAACCATCCTGCTACTGTTGCCTCAGAAAAAACGATTGTTGTAACTTCTCCTGAAGTTACTCGTGGATCTTTCATTGTATTGATAGATATTACATTTCTGTGGTATGCATTTTTTATGACTACAATATTATCTACTGTCGCTCCTTTAATAATTTTACCAGCTAAACTCTCTGACTTTTTATTTACCTTGTATTCGTATTTATCTTTTAACCCCTTTTTTACGACCTCTTCAACTTGTTCTACCGTAGTAAGTTGATCTGTATAGTATGTTGTTACTTTCATGTTTTGTAGGTTTTATTTTTTAGGATTTAACGGTAATATCTTATAAATAGAATTCTCATATGTTGTAATTGTTTTGGCAATTTTTTCAAATGAAGCTGCTTGATCGTCGTTGGAATTCCAATTTACTCTACCTTTATTAAAATCTGTGTAATATTCTTCCCAAGTTTTGAATTTCTCTTGTGCTAATGGTAATATTTCTGATGCTATTTGTTTAACCTCTTCTTTTGTAAGCCAATTTGCAGCATACCCCATCGATGCATTATTTATTATTCTTGCATAATCCCATGCTTTATAATTATGATCTCTAGTTTTTAAATCGTTAATGCTTGCTAATAGATCTTTTTTATTTGAAATATCCCACATAGATTTGAACATACTTTTTATTCCTCTTCCTTGCGACTTTTCAAAAGCAAATTGAAAAATTTCTTTGTAGCCTTCTATCAACTGTTTATCACTTGTATAATTAGCCTCTGTCATCATAGTTGACACTGCATCTGTGCCTCCGTATCCATTTAAAAAGTAAATTCCTCCTAGCATAAAACTACTTAACTCTTTGTCTTCAACTTGCTTTTTTTCACTGCCACAAGAAGCTATTGTTACTGCAAAAAAACAGATGGCTGTATATGTTGCGATTGCTTTTAATGTTTTCATTGTTTTCTATTTTGATTTGTTAGTGTTTAATTACTTTACTATATTTAAATTTATATTTTCTATATACATTAATGTCTTTTATTCTCCTGAATAATGGCCCTTTAGAATAGTACAGGTATTTGCTTTCGTTTATAATATCATTTATTTCTAAGCCTTGTATTGTTCTTCCTAAAAGGAATGAAATTGTGTAAGCTTCCCAATTAGTTCCTCGTTCCGAAGCTATCTCAACTCCTTCACTAATAGGGTCCCACATTTCTTGCTTTGAAATATAACCACTACAAAAGCACCATTTAGAAATGGATACCAAACGGCAAACATCCCATGCATAAGTAGAACTTACTTTGTCAATTTCTTCTTTTTTGACTCTTAACCCTTTTGCAATAGCTGTCTTTATTAAATTTAGCTCAGCGTTATCAATTAATAATCGTATATCGTTAGTATTTGCTTCTTCTAGGTTTAGTAACTTCCCCAATACTTTAACCGCACTTTCTTTGTCGATTATCGTATATTCTTTTCTTAAATGAACTCTTCTCTCTTTATCCGTTGAAAAGCTAAACACAGCACTCTTTTGATTACAGAATAACAAAGCTCCAAATACCAACATTCTTTTTTGTGAACTACTTAGTGCTGATGGTGAATTTTTCTTCAATTTCGTATGCTTTTTTGCTTTTATTCCTAAATTTCTTCTTAGTAATTCCAACACTAAGTCCGAAAGTTTGATTCCAGACTTAGCTGATTAATATGAGACTCAATAATTATTAACCATTAAATCTACTAACCCTTCACGTATTAACCTTTGTTGAAATTTTCAATAATGAAAAACCATCAGAAAATATTCTTTTTCTTTTTACCTATTCAGCAAGTTCCCCGATTACGAAATAGTCTAAAACCTTTCCTTTTTACTATTATCTTCAGGTTTTTCAAAAACATCTTTACTTATTATCGTATTATTTTTTTACCGATTACTCCTCTATTTGTATTCACTCGCACTATATACAAACCTTTAGATAGGTTGTTAATAGTGTTTATAAGTTCAGTGCTTGTTAATACTTCCTTTCCTCTTAAATCGTACACTTTTAAGTACTCAAAACTTCGCTAGATTACTATCTATAATTAGGAATAGTAATTGTGCCTGTTGCACTAGGACTTTCTATTACCTCTACTGTAGCTGGAGTACTAGAAGTTACCTGATAGTTAATATCATCTATGGTGAAATTTTGAGCTATTGACGCAATTGTTATGAATAACACACAAAAAAGAGTAATTTTTTTCATTAAACCGATTTTAAATTTTATGATTCTATGGAGTTAAATTATGATTAACAGAAGTATTCATCCTAGGTATTTCAACTAATGTAATCAAACAATAACCGCATTACACTTCAAAAGTATATCGGATTAATCGTGTGTAGTAAGACAAATATATATATGTAAAGATCGGGTATATATTTGTTGATGATTCTTTATTTCTTATTAAAGAGTTTGGATAAGAATTCTTCTTTTTTTCTGATTGATACTGGAACTCTTTGATTACCTTTTAAAATAACCATTCCACTTTTGTCGTATTTTTCAACATAGTCTAAATTAACGACACATGACTGATGAGTTCTCACAAATTTAGAAGCTGGCAGACTGTCTATAAAATGTTTTATAGGTTTAGATGCCATTATCGTTTTATCATTTGAGAGATAGAAAGTAGTATACCCTTTATCTGACTTACAATATTTCAAGTCATGAATATTAATCACTTGATAGCCATCTTGAAGGCTTATTACCAATCTATTATTTTCTATTTCTTCCTTAACTTTCTCTATTTCCTTTTTCTGAATTGAATCTGTACTATTAATTACTTTATCAATTGCAGCTTCTAACTCATCAATATCTACTGGTTTAAGTATATAATCGATAGCTCCCATTTTTAAAGCTTGTAACGCATATTTATCATAAGCTGTTATAAAAATCACCTTAAAATTGAGAGCTGATGTTTGCTCTAAAAAATCAAATGCATTTCCATCTGGAAGATTAATATCTAGAAAAACCAAATCTGGTTTGCAAGCATTTGTTACCGTTACTGCTTCTTTTACACTAGCGCATTCTCCTATAATAGTTAATCCTTTATCTAGTAATGTAATTAATGATATTAACCCTTTTCTTATATAAGGTTTATCTTCTACAAGTAATGTTTTTATCATTTTATGCTCTTTTATGTGGTAATACTAATACTACTTCTGTTCCCTTTTGATTGCTATGACTTCTGTCTTTAACTGTAATACTGGCTTCAACATTAAATTCTTTTGAAAGCATTCTTAGTCGCTCGGCAGTAATTGTTGTTGCCAATGACTTCTTCTCTAAATTTACTTTTTCTTTTTTTGCTTCAATTCCAATACCATTATCTAAGATCAAACACACTAATTGTTCTCCTGTGTATTTAAGGTGAACACTAATTTTCCTATCTTTTTGATCTTCTTCAAATGCGTGTTCAATTGCGTTTTCTACAAAAGGTTGAATTAGCATTGGCGGAACTAGCATTTCCTTTTCATTTATTTCCTCTACCTTTTGAATCTCATACTCAAAAGGTACTTCTGCTCCAAGATTTTGAACAATTATATAGTTTTCTACAGCTTCTAATTCTTTTTCTAAAAGGACTAACTTATCTCTGGAATTTTCTAACGTTATTCGCAGTAATTTAGAAAATTTAGATAGATATTTCACTGCTTTAGTAGTCTCATTATTCAAAATAACACCTTGCAAAACAGATAATGAATTGAATATAAAATGCGGTGTCATTTGTGAACGCAACAATTTTTGCTCTATTAAAATATTTTCATTTACAGATTTTATATTCCTAATCTTTAACAAGAAAATTCTGATTCCTAATACTATTGATATTAATAAAAAAACAATAACTCCAATCAGTAAATTCAACTTTGATTGTTGTAATTCTGAGGAAGTCTTCTTTACCTTTTTTGTTAGTTTTAGTTCCCTGAAATTGGCTAATTCTAGTTCTTGCTTGTATTTATATTCGTATTCTAGCTCTGCTATTTTTCTAATATTTTCCTTATTAAAAATACTATCGCTTAGTTTTTTGTAATGCCTGTAACTTTCAAATGCTTTTTTATATTCTTTCCTATTATTGTATACTTCCGAAAATAATTTTGCTAGATCTCTCCTATCATCTAATTTATTTGTTGATCCTAAAATTGTCTGAGCTATTTTTGCTTTATCTAATGCTTTAATATATTCTTTCTTTTGCATATGAATAGCAGCAAGTCCATAATTAGCTTCAAACATACCTATTGAATAATTCATTTCTTTACTTACTGCTAGTGATTTTCTATAATTAACTGCGGCTTCAACGTATTCTTTTTTTAAAAGCTGAACGCTTCCTATGTTCTTTAAACTTGACATTATACCAAGCTTAATACCCACTTCTTTATTAATCTCTAATGCTTTTACAAAAAATGATAGCGCTAAATCATACTTCTTCTGGTCTTTATATACTTGTCCTATACTATTTACAAATAAAGCTTGCATCCTCTTATTCTCTTCTTTATAACTTAAATCTAATCCTTCCTTATAATTTTTTAAAGTTTCATTATACTCTTCATATACTTTATAAACATTACCAACGTTAAGGTATAAACCTGTAGCACTTGCAGTAAAATTAGGGTTTTTTGTAATTATATCTGCTTTTTTTAAAAAACTCAATGCTGTTGAATATTTACCTTGTTCAGTATATACGATAGCTATATTAATATAAGCATGGAAAATACCATTATAATCTTTAACCTTTTCCTTTATCTCTTTAGCTCTCAAATAATAATCTACTCCTTTTTTATAGTCGCCCTGATCCACATAAATATTTGCTATATTATTATAGCAAGCAGATACGCCAGATAGATCATTTAACTCTTTGTCTATTACTAATGATTTTTTATAGAATTCTATTGCTTTTGAAAATTCGCCTTTATTATAATAAACTATTCCTATTGCATTTAAACAATAGGAAATCCCTCTTTTCTTCCCTAGTTCCTTGTATCTTTTTAACGCATCATTATACAGGGAAATAGATTCAGAATACTTAGCCCTATTTTCTGCTATCCCAGCTTTATAATATATAAGCTCTGCTTTAACAGGTTCCTCCTTTAGTTTTTCAGCTAGCATTTCTGCTTCTTTAATCAGTCTTTCTGCTTGCTCAACGTCTTCTATATAAATATTATAAATTTTATCCCTCAAAAACTCTAATCTTATAGAATCTTTGATAAACCATTCTTTTAAGTCTTGTGAATTACTTAAACACGTAAAAAATAATGTAAGTAAAGTGATTACTCTTATAAACATTGATGCTGATTTTTTAATATGACTAGAACAAAAAAATCCTGCGTTAAAAGCAGGATTCTCTGGTTATTATTTTATACTCTTTAAGAAAAGTTACATTTCTAATGCTTTCGTAGGGTTATTATCCATTAATAATTCTACAGGGTTTTCTAATGCTTCTTTTACCGCAACTAAGAATCCTACAGATTCTTTACCATCAATAATTCTGTGATCGTAAGATAAAGCAACATACATAATAGGTTGTATAACTACCTCACCATTAACGGCCATTGGTCTATTAACAATATTGTGCATACCTAAAATTGCACTTTGAGGTGGATTAATGATTGGTGTGGATAACATTGATCCGAACACTCCTCCGTTAGTAATCGTAAAAGTACCACCAGTCATTTCATCAACTGTAATTTGTCCTTCACGAGCTCTAATTGCTAAACGTTTTACTTCGCTTTCAACTCCTCTAAATGTTAAATTTTCTGCATTTCGGATTACTGGAACCATTAATCCTTTTGGACCTGAAACTGCAATTGAAATATCTTGAAAGTTAAAAGAAACCATTTCCTTACCATCAATCATTGAATTTACAGCTGGATACATTTTTAACGCTCTTACAATAGCTAATGTAAAGAAACTCATAAATCCTAAACCAACTCCGTGTTTAGATTTGAAATCCTCTTTGTATTGCTTACGTAAATCAAATATAGGTTGCATGTTAACTTCATTAAACGTAGTTAACATTGCTGTTTCATTTTTTACAGCTACTAAACGTTCTGCAACCTTTCTACGTAACATAGAAAGCTTTTTACGTTCAACACCTCTAGCTCCTAATCCTGGAGTACCCATAGAAGGAACAGCCTTAACAGCGTCTTCTTTAGTTACTCTACCATCTTTACCAGTACCTTTAACTTCAGTTGCGCTAATTCCTTTTTCAGTTAGAATCTTCTTAGCAGCAGGTGATGCAGTTCCTGTAGCATACGTATCTTTTGCTGGCTCAGCTTTTGGAGCTTCTTTTGCTTCTTCTTTTTTAGTTTCAGCAGCTGGCTTAGAGGTTTCCCCTTCAGGCTTTGCAGCATCCATGTCGATGTGACAAACAACTGCTCCAACTTCAACTGCATCGCCTTCCTCAGCTTTTAAAGTGATAATTCCACTTTCTTCAGCAGGTAATTCTAAGGTAGCCTTATCTGAATCTACTTCTGCAATTGGTTGATCTTTCTCAACATAATCTCCGTCCTCAACTAACCAAGTTGCTATTTCTACTTCTGTAATTGATTCCCCTGGAGAAGGAACTTTCATTTCTAAAATCATCAGTACTAAATTTTATATATCTGAAATTTATTTTTTTACTTTTTTTTAATCAAAAACCTTGTTAATAATTGCTTGGTGACGTTCTTTAAAACGCGTACTTGATCCAGCTGCTGGTGCAGATCTGTATTCTTCGGATGCACACTCTAACCTAGCTAATTCAAAGCGTTCTAACATGTATCCCCAAGACCCCATATTTTTAGGTTCTTCTTGTGCCCAAACATAACGTTCTACATTCGGATATTTATCCATTACCTCTTTGATCTTATCGTTATGTAATGGAAATAATTGCTCAATTCTAATTAGAGCAACATCTTCTCTGTTCAACTTTTCACGTTCTGCTAATAAATCATAATAAAATTTACCAGTACAAAACACCATTTTCTTTACCTTATCTGTTTCAATAGTATCGTTAATTACTTCTTGAAAAGTTCCATTCGCTAATTCTTCGATTGAATTTACGGCTTTAGGATGACGTAATAAACTTTTAGGTGTAAAAATAACTAGTGGCTTTCTGAAATCACGTTTCATCTGGCGACGAAGAATATGGTATATATTTGCTGGTGTAGTACAATTGGCGATCGTCCAGTTATCTGTAGATGATGATTGTAAAAATCGCTCTATTCTTGCTGATGAATGTTCTGGACCTTGACCTTCATAACCGTGAGGTAATAACATTACCAAACCATTCTGTAACTTCCATTTATCTTCTGCTGAAGAAATATATTGGTCGAACATTATTTGTGCACCATTCGCAAAGTCACCAAACTGTGCTTCCCAAATTGTTAATGTATTTGGAGCTGCCATGGCATAACCGTAATCAAAACCTAGCACACCATACTCTGATAGATGAGAATTATAAATGGTAAACTCACCTTTATTTTTTGTGTTTGTATTTAATAAGTTAACACGTTCTAATGTGTTTTCATCTCGCATAATAGCATGACGGTGCGAGAAAGTTCCTCTCTCTACATCTTCTCCTGAAATACGGATATTGAAACCTTCTTCTAATAGAGTTCCATAAGCTAAGTTTTCTGCAGTTCCCCAATCCAACTTATTATCTTCAAAAACCATTTTAGAGCGTCCTTGTAATATACGTTCTGCTTTTCTTACAAATTTATGTCCGTCAGGTGTCGATGAAATTACTTTAGCTATATTTTTCAATCCTTCAACTGAATATGTTGTATCTATAGGATGAAGCATATCTTCTAACTGTTTACGAGCAAAATCACTCCAAACCTCAGGCATGAAATCTTTTATCGTAGAAGTTGTTTTCTTTTTAGATTCAGTAAATTCCGTCTCTAAATGCGATTTAAACTCATCTGTAATTTGCTTAACATATTCATTAGTAATTATACCTTCCTCTATAAGTTTTGCTACATAAATTTCTTTAGCATTTTTATGTTTAGCAATAACTTTGTATAATTCTGGCTGTGTAAAACGTGGCTCATCTCCTTCATTGTGCCCGTATTTACGATATCCTAATAAATCTATAAAAATATCTTTCTTGAATTTAGCTCTGTACTCTACAGCTAATTCCATCGCATGACAAACTGCTTCTGCATCATCGGCGTTAACATGCAATACTGGTGATAATGTTACTTTTGCGACGTCTGTACAATAGGTACTTGATCGTGCATCTAAATAATTAGTTGTAAAACCAACTTGATTATTAACTACAACATGAATGGTTCCTCCAGTTTTGTATCCATTTAACTGAGCCATTTGTACAACTTCATATACAATTCCCTGCCCTGCTATTGCTGCATCACCATGAACTAAAATTGGTAATATTTTACCATTATCTCCTTCATAGTCTAAGTCAACTTTAGCTCTCACAATACCTTCTGCTACTGCATCTACTGTTTCTAAATGTGATGGATTTGGAACGAGATTCATTTTCATTTCCTGACCTCCTCTGTAAGATTTACTAAGAGTTAATCCTAAATGGTACTTTACATCTCCATCGATCGTTTCATCTTCAAAGTCCTTCCCTTCAAATTCGCTAAACAAATCACGAACAGGTTTTTTAAAAATATTAACAAGGGTATTTAATCTACCTCTGTGTGCCATTCCTAATACACATTCCTCAACGCCATATTTTTCAGCAGCGTCTCTAAGTGCAACACTAATTCCTGGAATTAACGTTTCTCCTCCTTCAACAGAGAATCTTTTTTGTCCTACATATTTTGTTTGTAAGAAACTTTCAAATGTTGATGCTTGGTTAAGTTTTGAAAGAATGTACTTCTTTTCTTCTGTATTGTAGTTTGAATGATTGTCATTTTTATTTAATCGGTTTTGCCACCATTTTATCTCCTCTGGATTTCGAATATACATGTATTCAACACCTATGCTATCACAATAAATAGCCTTCAAGTGTTTTATAATCTCAGATAACTTTAATGGTCCCGAACCTAAAATTTGACCAGCACTAAAAACTGTAGATAAATCTTCAGATGTTAGTCCAAAATTTTCTAAATCTAATGTAGGTGAATATTTTCTACGCTCACGTACAGGGTTTGTTTTTGTAAACAAATGACCTCTCGTACGATAGCCGTCGATTAAATCGATTACTAAAAATTCTTTGCGAACTTCTTCGGGAATTTTTACTTCTTCTTCATCCGTTAACGAATAATTCTCGTTTGCTAAGTCGTAGCCCTGGAAAAAACTTCTCCAACTAGGTTCAACGGCATCGGGGTTTTTTTGATATTGCTCGTAAAGGTCACTAATAAAACCTGTGTGAGCTGCGTTCAAGAACGAAAACTTGTCCATATATACGTTTGTACTTTTCTATAATAAAAATAACGATTACAAAAGTACAATTTTTACATAGAATAGCATTTTTTTTCAAAAAATTTAATTTTTAATAAAAATTCAAAAAAATTCAAAAAAATCTTGTGGAATAAAAAAACAGTGTTATATTTGCACTCGCAAAACACAAATAGTGTCGCAAACTCCTCCTTAGCTCAGTTGGTTAGAGCATCTGACTGTTAATCAGAGGGTCCTTG
>JAHDDQ010000051.1 GCA_020629275.1 Tenacibaculum sp.
ACCCTCAACTACATTTTCTACTTTAAATGCTGGTTTAAATCGAAATGAATAGTTAGTTAAAAACGAAATACGTTCTGCGCTAGACATATTATTATCTTGGTGATATGAATCAAACCCGTCGATATTAGAGGACTTTTCTTTAACTAATTCTTGGCCATCATATACTATTATCAATCCACTCATATTGTAAAAAAAACCTCTTTTTAAAGATCCACTTTTTTTAAAAATCACTCGTTTATTAGGATAATCTAACCACACTTTAAACCTTCTTAAAATCCCCCCGCCTATACTACCATTTCTTTCTTTGAAACGTCGTGCATTAGCAGTAGACACACTATCTAAAAAGGAAACTGTAGGTTTTTCTATTACATACTTACCCAATCTAAATTCTGGTATTTTACTTCTGTTTCCATATATAGTTCCGCTTAAACCTTCACCTAAGATGTCTTTAAAATATTTTTTTGGTGTTTTTATGTCTTTATGCGTTCCTTCAAAAAACCATAAAGCATCACTACCACCCGAATCTATCAATAATTTAGCGGGAATTTTCTTGTCAGAAATTGTATCTAACTGCGCAAATGTATTTATGTAAGGTTTGTTTCTAAAAAAATCTAATTTGAACTCTTCGCATCTTCTACATTTTTTTAGCTTGTACTTTCTGGGATTATAGAAGGTTAATACCTTTCTATTGTAATCTATTTTTACGATTACATTTTTCAAAAGATCGAAGCCTATAATTCCATGTATGGTTTCCCCCATTTTAGCAGACATATTAAAATCATCTCTTAAAATAACGTAAAGCTCTTCGTTAGGATTAATCATATTCTTAACTCTAAACCTATTTTTTTTAGAAAGTAAAGCATCAACGGCTTCACCACTACCTAAGCCTCTTAATCTAATTCTTTCTACATTATTTAATCCTAAACTGTCATTTTTAGTTAAATTAAATAGAATTGTTTTGTTAACTCCAGTGTCTAAAATAAAAGAAAGTTCTTTGCCGTTTATTTCTAAAGGCATTATGATGAGGTTGTTTATAAGCTTGAATTTCACCTTTTGTTTTACATCATTCCTGCCATAAAACTGAAATCGAGTTTGTGAATAATGAGCGTTAAAAATGAAAAAAATGAGTAGGGATAGTAATGGTTTTCTCAAATTATATCAATATTAGTTTAAAAATGAAGATACGACCTTATTCTTTATTCCTCATTTTTTTTAAGACACTTTAACCATTTCCTATCGATGAATGACATATTTTTTAAGACAAAAACATATTTTCTTAGCAATATATTTTGCAAATTTGCTTTTCTAAATCATTAAATAAATATCAAATGCCTTCGATTTCTAATAAAGGAAAATCAATGCCACAGTCGCCAATTCGAAAATTGGTACCTTTCGCAGAAGCTGCAAAGAAAAATGGAACTAAAGTTTTTCATTTGAATATTGGTCAGCCAGATATTAAAACCCCTCAAGTTGCTCTTGATGCTGTTAAGAACAATACAATTGAAGTATTATCATATGCTAGATCGGAAGGTTCGGAAACTTACAGAGAAAAGTTAGCTAATTATTATGCAAATAATGACATTCTTGTTACAGCTAATAATATTATAGCAACTACAGGAGGATCTGAAGCCTTGTTATTTACCATTGGTAGCATTACAGATCCGGGCGATGAAATTATCATACCTGAACCTTTTTATGCTAATTACAATGGATTTTCTACCGCTTCAGGTGTAAATGTTGTTCCTGTAATTTCTAAAATTGAAGATAACTTCGCACTACCTGCTATTGAAGATTTTGAAAAACTAATTACGTCAAAAACTAAAGCTATATTAATCTGTAACCCAGGAAATCCAACAGGTTATCTATATAGTGAGGAAGAAATTGAAAAATTAAAACAAATTGTTTTAAAGCATGATTTATTCTTGATTGCAGACGAAGTATACCGTGAGTTTGCGTATGATGGCGAAAAACATAATTCTGTAATGGCTTTGGAAGGCTTAGAAAATCATGCAATAATGATTGATTCGGTTTCTAAACGTTATAGTATGTGTGGTGCAAGAATTGGCTGTATTGTTTCTAAAAACGAAGTTTTTATTAATACTGCCATAAAATTTGCTCAAGCTCGTTTGAGTCCTCCTACCTATGCCTTATTAGCTAGTGAAGCTGCATTAGACACTCCTCAAAGTTATTTTGATGATGTTATTGAAGAATATGAAGAAAGAAGAAATACTTTAATCTCTGAGCTTGAAAAAATTCCTGGTGTAACAGTTGCCAATCCTAAAGGTGCATTTTATTGCGTGGCTCAACTTCCTGTTGAAAACACTGACGATTTCGCACAATGGATTCTAGAAAGTTTCCATCATAATAATGAAACTGTAATGGTAGCTCCTGCCAGTGGGTTTTATTCAACAGAAGGAGAAGGAAAAAATCAAGTTCGAATAGCTTATGTCTTAAATAAAACTGACTTAAAACGTTCAGTTGAAATCTTACAAATAGCATTAGAAGCCTATAAAAAATAAGCTTGGATATTCAAGAAAACATAGCACTAAAAAATTATAACACGTTTGGTATTAATGTTAATGCCAAACGTTTTATAACTATTGAATCTGTATATGATTTACAGCAACTCTTAAAAAAAGAACAAGATGTTTTTTTATTATCTGGCGGTAGTAATATGCTGCTCACAAAAGATATTGATAAATTAGTTGTTCACCTAAATATCAAAGGTATATCTATTGATCGTGAAGATGATTCGCACAGTTATATTACTGTAAACGCAGGTGAAAATTGGCACGAGTTTGTTCAATGGTGTATTGCAAATAATTATGGAGGTTTAGAAAATTTATCGTTAATACCTGGTAATGTAGGTACGTGTCCTATACAAAACATTGGTGCTTACGGAGTTGAAGTTAAAGACGTAATCACAAAAGTTGAAGCCATCGATATTGTGACCTGTAAACTAGTGGAATTTTCTAATGCTGAATGTGAGTTTGGTTATCGAAATTCTATATTTAAAAATAAAGTAAAAGGTAAATATATCATTACTGCTGTAAGTTTTAAGTTAACAAATAGAAATCATACACTAAATACATCATACGGTGCAATTAATCAGGCATTAAATGATAATCTTATAAAGAAACCAAGTATTAAAGATGTTAGTGATGCTGTTATTACCATAAGACAATCTAAACTTCCAGACCCTAATAAGATTGGTAATAGCGGTAGTTTCTTTAAAAACCCTGTGATCTCTAAAACTCATTTTGAATTGTTGTTAGAGAAATATCCAGACATGCCTAGTTATATTATTTCTGATACGGAAATTAAAGTCCCTGCTGGCTGGTTAATAGAAAAAAGCGGATTTAAAGGAAAACGTTTTGGTGAATTTGGAGTTCACGAAAAACAGGCCTTAGTTTTAGTCAATTATGGTAATGCGTCAGGTAAAGACATTTACAAGTTAGCTCAAGATATTCAGCAAACGATTCGTAAAAACTTCTCAATTAATCTAGAAATCGAGGTAAACATTATTTAATCTATTTTATATCTTTAATTTACTAAGAATAATAGTATACAAATAAAAAACCTCAAATTAAACAATTGTTTAATTTGAGGTTTTTTTTGTACTTAGAAAGTATAATAATATTACTATCTAAAATATTTCCTCAATTTTGATAATTTAAGGGGGTATTCTATCTATTTATCTTTTATTACTTCTAACTTTAACATAAATAGGTTTTACTTCCTCATTTAATGTAGTAATTACATAGTAAAGCAGATCTTCTATTTTCTCATATGTAATAGTAATTAAATATTGCATTTTTCGTTTGTTTTTACGTTAGACTTCTTATAATGAGACACTTTTATTCTTAAAAAGTCACTCATATATGAAAATTAGTTTAACTATCTTTGTACCATAAAATAAATTCCATGAAATTAATATTTTTAACAATAGGTTTATTAGCTGTAGCATTTGCTGGAATAGCTATAAAAATTTGGGCAAAAAAAGATGGTGAATTTGCTGGTACATGTGCAAGTCAGAATCCGATGCTAAATAAATCGGGAGAAGCATGTGGATTTTGCGGTAAAACACCAGATCAGTTTGATAATTGTAATGAACCTGAACACAACTAGTTTAGTATTTTAAAAATTTGGATAAAGACAAAGACGTATTAAAGCATATTCAAGGTGCTATAGATGGAAAACAAGCTTCCTTTAATTTTCTGTTAGATACTTTTTGGGCTGGTGTATATGGGTTTCTTCTTAAGAAAAGTAATAATGAAAATGATGCTGAAGATATAGCTATACAAGCCTTTTCAAAGGCTTTTGATAAAATAGAAACATATAATCCTGACTATAAATTTAATACATGGATTACGACTATTGCAAAAAATACTCTCTATGATACCATACGTAAACGAAAGTCTTCAATTTTAATTAAAACTTCTCTAGAACAAAAAGAAGAAGCCTATAATATTATTGATGATGCTCCTACCCCAGAAGATAAGCTTATAACTGAACAAAATTTAGCACAGCTTCTTAAAGATATAAAGAAACTAAAGCCAAAATACCAAGAAGTTATTCAGCTCCGATTCTTCCAAGAACTTAGTTATAAAGAAATTGCTTCATTAACAAAAGAACCTATTAACAACATAAAAGTCAAGTTATTAAGAGCAAAAAAACTTCTTGCTGAAATAATTAAAGACAAGTAGCAATAGCACTTAAGCCATTACATTACAGTTAATTAAAAAAAAATCTTAAAAAAATTCAAAAAAAAACTTAAATTAGCACGCTTTTTGGTATTTACCAATCAGAAAAATAAAATCCCAATATTCGATGCAAACAAAAAGAATAATCCCAAACTTTGCGTGCGTAGTAGTTATTACGCTACTATCTTTTCAAAGTATTTTTGCCCAAGCTGACAAGTTAAAAAGTGCCATTACTGATACAACTTTAAAGGTACATGGAAAACTTCAAGAGGAAAACGGAAAATTTAGATATGACTATCACGATGTTTATCAGTCTGACTCTCTAGCTAAAGATTTACAAGCTAGCGGATATCATGGCGGTGGTCCTTCATGGTTGGGTATAATTTATGGAGCGTTTCAAATTTGTGAAAACAATCTCATTGAAGCTTTAGAAATGAAAGTGGAAGTAACTGGTGTTACTTTTTGGAGTCCAAATAAAGAAGATTTAGAAAAAATAGGTAGAGTTGTTGGTATAATTAAGTCTAATGATGCAGTTTTACAGCTCACAATAGATAAAGCTACCGAATTAGATATTATGCAATAAAACTTTCTTCGTAAATTTGTATTTCAAATTGATAAAGAATGTCTAGTAATACTATAACTCCAATTATTGAGGAAAGAGTAAAAAAACCGAAATGGTTACGTGTAAAATTACCTGTAGGAAAAAAATACACTGAACTTAGAGGTTTAGTAGATAAGTACAAATTAAATACGATATGTACTAGTGGTAGTTGTCCTAACATGGGAGAATGTTGGGGAGAAGGTACTGCTACTTTTATGATACTTGGTAATATTTGTACACGATCTTGTGGTTTTTGTGGTGTTAAAACTGGTAGACCTGAAACGGTTGAATGGGATGAACCTGAAAAAGTCGCTCGTTCTATAAAAATAATGAACATAAAACATGCTGTTATTACTTCTGTTGATCGTGACGATCTTAAGGATGGAGGCTCAATTATCTGGGCAGAAACAGTAGATGCAATTCGAAGAGCAAACCCTAACACTACATTAGAAACTCTTATACCTGATTTTCAAGGTAATACAAAACAAATCGATCGAATTATTGAAGTACATCCAGAAGTTGTTTCTCACAATATGGAAACAGTAAAAAGATTGACCCGTGAAGTTCGAATTCAGGCTAAATATGATAGAAGCTTAGGCGTATTAAAATACCTTAAAGAAAAAGGTATGCGTACGAAATCTGGTATGATGTTAGGTTTGGGTGAAACTGAGGATGAAGTTATAGAAACAATGAAGGATTTACGTAACGTTGGTTTAGATGTTATAACTATCGGTCAGTATCTTCAACCTACAAAAAAACATCTTCCTGTTAAAGAATTTATAACACCAGAGCAATTCAAAAAATATGAAACCATTGGAAAGGAAATGGGCTTTATGTATGTTGAAAGTGGTGCTTTAGTTAGGTCTTCTTACAAAGCACATAAACACGCTAGCTAACATTTCATTATAGATTCCTTAACAATAAGAAGGTCAAATATTAAAAAAATGTAAATTATTTAAACGAAAGGATTTTATATTCTTAATATTCGTAATTTTGGCATAGAAATTGAAAACATTTAATTGTTAACAATAACAATTGTTTTCATTGTGTAAATTATTTGAATTAGTTGATTAACGAAAAACCACCTCATAGAGGTGGTTTTTTGATATATTATTTTAAGCCTTATTTAATCAATGTAGCCTTTTTCTTTCATCCATTCATCATTAAACATTTTTCCTACATAGCGACTACCATGATCGTGAAAAAGAATTACAACTACGTCATCTTTCGTGAAGTGCTCTTTTAATTGTAACGCTCCTTTGATGGCAGCACCAGCAGAATTCCCTAAGAACATTCCTTCTTCTTTAGCTAATAATTGCGTATAAACTGCAGCATCTTTATCTGTAACTTTAGTAAATCCGTCAATAATTTCAAAATCTACATTTTTAGGTAAAATATCCTCTCCAATACCTTCGGTTACATACGGGTAAATCTCGTTTTCATCAAAAATACCTGTTTCATGATATTTTTTAAACACAGAACCGTAGGTGTCGATTCCCCAAACTTTAACATCGGGGTTTTGTTCTTTTAAATACTTTCCTACACCAGATATAGTTCCTCCTGTACCTACACCTACTATAAAATGTGTTACTTTCCCTCCTGTTTGCTCCCAAATTTCTGGTCCTGTACTTTCGTAATGTGCTATGGCATTACTAGGGTTATCGTACTGATTAACATACCATGCATTTGGTGTTTCTTCTGCTAATCTTTTAGAAACTGAATAATAACTTCTTGGATCATCTGGTTCAACATCAGTTGGACAAACAACTACCTCAGCTCCTACTGCTCTCAAAATATCCATTTTCTCTTTACTCTGCTTATCTGACAATACAAAAACACATTTGTACCCTTTAACAATAGCTGCTAAAGCTAATCCCATACCTGTATTACCAGAAGTTCCTTCAATAATAGTACCTCCTGGTTTTAATCTACCATCTGCCTCAGCATCTTCAACCATTTTTAAAGCCATACGATCTTTAACTGAGTTTCCTGGATTAAACGTTTCGTACTTTGCTAAAGTTAAACAAGGTAATTCCTCAGCTAGTTTATTTATTTTTATTAATGGCGTATTACCAATAGTTTCTAATATATTATTAGCGTATTTCATTCTCTAAAAAATTTGAATTGCAAATATAAAGTAGTTTACTTTTTTATGTTTGAAAAAGACAATAAAAAATCCCGCTAGCGGGATTTCATTATTTTTAATTGAACCATACAATGAAGGATTTCATTTTTGCCAAATCTGGTATTTGTTCAATACTTACCTTTCGCATGTTAAAATCATTCAATCCTAAATCTTCTTTATCTATGGCTATTGTTGCATTTAAATCGTCGATAAATATAGTTGCCGATGAAAATGATGTTTCAATCTTACTAATAGCGTTATTCGCATTAACTTCTCTAAAACTTGAACTAACATTTAGACCACTTTCCGTTTTAAATCTTGCATCAAAAATCTCAACGCTTTTTATTGTTGAAGTAGAGTCTAATTGTTCTCTAGGAACAATAGTTAATAAGTGCTTTCCTCCTTTTTCGAATATTTGATATTCGTCCTCATCCTGAAAACAATAATTTCCTTTTGCTCCTTCACTCAAAATCTTTACAATAGAATCATTTTTAAAAATTTTATCTAGGTCTTGCATAGTTGTTTCTTTAGTAAGTTCTCCAACCTTACCCTTTTCGATAGTAAATTTATCTTTTCCACATTGAACAAACAGTATTGATATACATACAAGTACTATAATTTTTATATTTTTCTTCATTAAAATTAGTTTTCTTAAATAACGATTAGTTTTATTGTTTAGTCTAAATTACTTTCTTTAAAATACCAAATACAGCACGAATAAAAGTAGCACTTGTTAATACTTTTACAACTGGATTTTGGCGTGTACTCCTTCTACTCGATGAAGTTCTCTTTTTATTTATTTTTTCTTCTTCCTCTCGTTTAGCTTTTTCTGACTTTTCTTTGTTGATGCTTTCTATTTTCTCATTCAATAGCTCATAAGCACTTTCTCTGTCGATTGACTTATTATACTTATCTATTAACGATGAATTATCTAACACTTCCTGAATTTCTTTCTCAGTAAGTACATCCATTCTACTCATTGGCGCCCTTAACATTGTTCTGGCTAAAGGTGTCGGAATTCCTTTTTCATTTAATACTGTAACAAAAGCTTCACCGATACCTAATTGAGTTAAAGCTGTTTTAGTATCGTAATATTCTGAATCAGGATAATTTTCAGCAGCTAATTTTAGTGCTTTTCTATCTTTCGCAGTAAAAGCTCTAAGCGCATGCTGAACTTTCATTCCTAGCTGAGCCAATACGTCTTCTGGTACATCTTTTGGATTTTGTGTTACAAAATATAACCCAATTCCTTTAGATCTTATTAGTTTTACTATACTTTCAATTTGACTTAATAATGCTTTTGATGCTTCATCAAAAACCAAATGTGCTTCATCTATAAATATTATCAATTCAGGTCTTCCGCTATCACCTTGTTCAGGGAATGTTTCGTATACTTCGGCTAACAACTGGAGCATAAAAGTAGAAAACAACTTCGGCTTATCTTGAATATCAGTTAATCGTAACACAGAAATAACACCTTTTCCATCTTCACTTACTCTAGTTAAATCATCAACTTCAAATGATTTTTCTCCAAAAAACAATGCTCCTCCCTGCTGTTCTAATTCTACAATTTTTCTAAGAATAGCACCAGTACTTGAAGTAGATATTCGTCCATATTCAGCTGAAATTTCTGTTTTTCCTTCAGCAGTAATGAACTGTAACATCTTCTTAAAGTCTTTTAAATCTAAAAGCGGTAATTTATTATCATCACAATATTTAAAAATAATAGCTACTATTCCAGACTGTGTCTCGGTAAGATCTAATATTCTTGATAGTAATACTGGTCCGAATTCAGAAACTGTTGCGCGTAAGCGAACACCATCTTGATCGGATATGGAAAGTATTTCTACAGGAAACTTTTGCGCATCAAACGGTATTCCAATTTTTTCATGACGCTCATCTATCTTAGGATGACCAGGGCTTGGTTGGGCAAGACCACTCAAATCTCCTTTCACATCCATTAGCAATACTGGAATTCCCTTATCAGACATATTTTCAGCTAAGACTTGTAGCGTTTTAGTTTTACCAGTACCCGTTGCTCCTGCTATTAAACCATGTCTATTTAATGTTTTTAAAGGAATGTTTACTAATGCATTGGTAACAGTTTCTTCACCTAACATTCCTGCTCCTAATGTTAAGAAATCTCCTTTACATGAGTATCCATCATTTATGTAATTAAAAAACGCTTCCGTTTGACTCATCTTTTATTTTTTGATAAAAATACTATTAAAATCAGCATTTCAAAAAACAGTAAGCTTTTATTTTAATTGTATTTTATTTGCTTTGAGTAAATTTGTTAGGTAATCAAAAAATAGTAGATATGAAGGTATACCATTCATTATGTTTAGTATTTATGACATTGTTAAGCTCATGTGATAATACGGATGAACAAAATAAGGTTATAGAAAAGCCTAATTTAATTTTTCACACCTCAACCGTAGAACGTAAAAAAAATGCTCCTTTTTCTGATGCTGTAGAAGTTGGTAATACGCTTTATTTAGCTGGTCAAGTTGGTATTAACCCTAATACTTCTAAACTTCCAGAAGGCGGAATAAAAGCTGAGACTAGACAAGCCTTAGAGAATATTAAGGCAGTGTTACAAGAACATGGGTCAGATTTAGAGCATGTTGTTAAATGTACTGTAATTCTTACTTCAACTGATGATTTTACCGATTTTAATACAATTTTTCGTGAATATTTCCCTAAAAATAAACCAGCAAGAACTACCTTTGCAGGCGATTTGCTCGTGGGAGCAAAAATAGAAATAGACGTAATAGCAGTTAAAGTTGATGGATTTAAGGACGCAAGAGTTAATTAACAAGGGAGAGATGCTTCCTTTAATGGAAGAGTTTTATACAATACAAGGTGAAGGTGCGCATACTGGAACGGCCGCATATTTTATTCGTATCGGTGGCTGCGATGTTGGTTGCCATTGGTGTGATGTTAAAGAAAGTTGGAATGCTAAATTACATCCTCCAACACTAACAAATCTCATAGTAGAAAATGCTCAAAAACATGCTAAAACAGTTGTTATAACTGGTGGTGAACCCTTAATGTGGAGTTTAGATTATATTACAAAAGAATTACAAAATAAAAATATAAAAACACATATCGAGACTTCTGGAGCTTACGATTTTTCAGGAATTTGGGATTGGTTTTGTTTATCTCCAAAAAAAACAAAACTACCTTTATCACGTTCATATGAAGAAGCTGATGAACTTAAAATGATTATACATAATACTCACGACTTTGAGTTTGCAGAAGAGCAAGCAAAAAAAGTTGGTGATAAATGCGTTTTATTTTTACAGCCAGAATGGAGTAAGCGAGATAAAATGATTCCATTAATTATAGACTATGTTATGAAGCATCCACAATGGAAAATTTCCTTACAAACTCATAAATATTTAAATATACCTTAATACAACAAAAAAACGCCTTAAAGGCGTTTTTTTGTTTGTTGTTTTATACCTCGATTAGCATAAAAATAACTGCTTTTTCTTTTTTCTCATAGAATTCTCCCCTCCCTACGACTGAAGTATAAAACAATTTATACCCGACCTTATATACAAGGCTTTTTTTTACCTTCACAAAGATATATTTTGTTTTTTTTAACTAGGTACGGTTCAACCGTACTTTTAGTGCGGTTCAACCGTACTTTTTATCTATTTATTTTTTCTTTCTACCGTTATAAGCGATGCTTACATCGAAATTTTCATTACAATACACTTTCTAAAATTTGAATATCTTCAATACAGTCCCTTTTCAAATCATATTATATATATATAACTTATTTTTTTAACGTTTTTTAACAATTATAATAAATTTTATATCTTTGTGAAGATGATAAATATGAATATTAACACATTAAGAACAGTATCGAAAAATTCGTTCGTTTCGCAATTTGTTGGCGAAGCTCGAACTTTATTTTGGATGCATTTTAGTAGTTATAATAAGATGAACTGATTAAGTTATTGTATATATAAATTACAAAAAAGCATTCTAAAGTTATTTAGGATGCTTTTTTTATTATTAAGTAAATTATTATGAATAAATCTTTTGACATATAAAATTGATCAATTTAAACACTAAGCAATTGAGCTGTAAAGCATTGTGCTAAATTTAATTTCTCTGAATAACTTCGGACAGAACCCCTCTATACTAAAAACAACATAAATAACTGATAAACAATAACTTAAGAGTTGTTTTAATTGTAGAATATTGAAATTATATGTATATTTGTATCATAAATTAAGAGAGAATTCTTAATTAATAATTTTAAATTTATAGAAAACATGCAAACAATTTATTTAAACCTACATATAAAAATATCATCGAAAATAGATGTTGATTTTTGTAGCGAATTGCGTAACGATGTTTTTGAAAAAAAAGAATATTTGATAGATAAGTAAAATCAATATTCTAAATATATTTCCATAAGGCATCTTCTAAAAAAGATGCCTTTTTTATTATGTATCAATAAATATACACTGAGAAATATTTGGAAAATATGTTAATTTTTCTTAAATTAATGATATAAATGCAAAAGTTATAAAAACAACAAAATTGTTTATTCTAAATGAAAAAGGACGTTTACTCACCCAAAAGTATCGCACACTAAAATTAAGTTTGTTATCCAATTAAACAACCTTAATTTAAATAATCTAAAAGATTAGCGTTACTCTAAAAATTGCAAACGCTTCCTTGTTTTAAGACACGTAGAATTTCCTGAAGCCTAAAACTTTATAGGCCTTAATAGTATAGTCTTCTTGAATTGGTATTAATATCAATTTAATTCTACAAACCACCTGATTTACTTGGGCTGGATGACTATTGTCTCGGTTTAACCGAAACCTATTTATTATTCGATAATTCATCGATACACAAAACGCTGCTTTACGCGGCATGGAAAACTATTGTCTAACTATTAAAAATTGAAAATTATGAAAACTTTAAAATACTTATTTATGATGTTCATTGTATTTACAATCACAACATCTTGTACTGATATAACTGAAGATTTAGTAACTAATACTAACACAGAACATAAAACTGATCCTCCTACCACATTTGAAATCAATGCTAGAGGTAGTGATACTGGTGGTGGAGACACAAATGGAAACTCTGGTAATGGTGGTAAAGGTAGTCTTTAAAATTACTTCAAAACCTCTAACAATTGTTAGAGGTTTTTTTTAGATTTGTTACCATAATTTAAAAAAACAAAAAATCAAATATCTCATATACTTACTTACATTTATTAGTATATTAAACACTTATGATTTAAAAGCTCAAAATAAAATAGATAGTGTCAAAGTATGGCTAAAGAAAGCTTCTAATAAGAAAATGCCCAGTAAGTCTAAAAAAATACTTCTTAAAAAAATATATGACCATACGATATCAAATCACGCTACTGATTGTTCAAATCTAAGTACAATCGCTTATGAGTTTTATAAAATAAAAGATACTGTTAATTTCTTTATTGTAAATAATAAAGCTATTGAATTAGCTCAGAAAACTAATAATAATTATGTTTTAGGTGATGCTCATTGGAATTATGCTACATATTATCTTCCTTCAGAAAAGTATGATAAAGCTTACTACCATTTTAATAAAGCATATAAATCGTTTTCTAAAAATAATAATATTGATGAAATCTCTAAAATTTTACTTGGTATGTCAAAAATTAAGGGTTTTTATAGAGATTATGCTGGTAGTGAAGCTTTAGTTATAAAGGCTATTGCTCTATTTAAAAAAACAAAAAATTTTAAATTTCTGAATTTTGCATATACCCATTTAGGGTTATTACAGAAAGACATAAAAGAATATGATAAAGCTTTGTATTATTATGAAAAATCTAATCAATACTATGAAAAAAGCAAAAATAAAAAGAACCAATATTCTGCAATGTATAATAACATAGGAAATATTTACTTAAAGAAAGGTGAATATAATAAAGCTATACAAGCTTACAATAAGGATTTATCAAATAACGAAATTAATATAACTCAATTCGCGACATTAACTGATAACAAAGCTTATTGTCAGTTATTAATGAAAGACACTTTAGGAATTAAAGAAGCTTTTTTAAAGCTTTAAAAATTAGAGATAGCATAAAAAATAAAGCTGGAATACTAACTTCTAAAACACATATATCTGATTATTACAAATATTTAAAAGATACTATAAAGTCTTTGAGTTTCGCAAAAGAAGCAAATCAATTGGCCCAACAGTTAAAAAATGGTGATGATTATTTAGTTTCACTACAACAACTCGCTAACTTAGACACTAAGAATTCAAAAAAATACTTAGATCGTTATATTGAATTCAATGATAGTTTAATTAGTGCTGAACGTAGGGCTCAAAATAAATTTACACGTATCGAATTTGAAACAGATGAGTATATTGAAGAAACTAAACGTTTATCTGAACAACAGATTTGGATTTTTATCGCCAGTATATCTACATTACTAATTTTAAGCTTATTGTATTTTTTACGTGTTCAGAAAGTAAAAAATGAAAAACTACAACTAGAAGCAGAGCAACAAAAAGCAAATGAAGAAGTTTATGTTTTAACTTTACAACAACAAGCTAAGCTTGAAGAAGAGCGTATTAAAGAACGAAATCGTATTTCTGCTGAATTGCATGATGGTATTTTAGGAAAACTTTTTGGAACTCGAATGAATATGGGGTTTTTAGGTATGCAAATGGATGGAGGAACACAAGAAAAACATCAAAATTTTTTGGATGAATTACAAGAGGTAGAAAAGGAGATACGTGATGTTTCACACCGTTTAAGTGAAAATTTTGATGATACCACAGTTAGTTTTGTTACTATTGTAGCACAACTATTAAAAGATAAAAGTGCTATTGGTAATTTTAATTATACCTTTTCTAAGGATAAAGCAATAGTTTGGAAGCAACTTAATGAAATTACAAAAGCTAATATATATCGAATAATTCAAGAAGCTTTACAAAATATTATTAAGCATGCTAACGCAAAAAATGTTATTTTAGAGTTCTCAATTCAACAACAACAATTACAGATTACTTTAAAAGATGATGGTGTTGGCTTTGACGTAAAAAAGAGCAAAAAAGGAATAGGATTAAAAAATATTAAGACAAGAGTTGAAAAACTTAGTGGTACTTTAACATATACATCAACAATGCTTGAAGGTACTGCTTTATACATAAACATACCGTATACCCCTTAAAATGCTAGTTAAAAACTATAATGCCTTACTAATAGATGATCATCCTCTAATTGCCGAAGCTTACAAAAGTGCTTTCAACTATGTAGAAAATCAAGATGAATATATTAAGTTTCATATACAGACAGCAATAGACTGTGATTCTGCTTATGAAATTATTACTGATTATGCTTCAAACGATAAAAAGTTAGATATTGTTTTCTTGGACATGCGCTTACCTCCTTCTAAGGATAAAACGATACTGTCTGGTGAAGACTTGGGTATAAAATTGAACGAACTACTTCCGGCGACAAAAATCATTGTTTCAACAACTTTTAATGATAATTATAGGGTTCATAGTATTTTAAAGAATATAGATCCTGATGGTTTTTTAGTCAAAAATGATCTGACCCCTCAAGAACTAGTTCAAGCTATTACAGAAGTTCTAAATGATCCTCCATTTTATAGTAAAACTGTAATGAAATTGCTACGTAATGAAGTTTCTAGCGATTATTTACTAGACGATATTGATAGAAAAATTATTTATGAATTATCAACAGGTGTTATGACTAAAGATTTACCTGATACTGTACATCTATCATTGAGAGCTATAGAAAAACGAAAGCGTCAGTTGAAAAAAATTTTTGATATCGATAGTTCCGATGACCGTGAATTAATACTTATTGCTAAGGATAAAGGGTTTATTTAATTAGATATATTTATTCTTTAAAAGTAACCAAAATACACTTCAAGAGGACTTCATCCCCTTTGTTATTATATTATTCTTGGCAATAAACATTGTATAAATCCATTATCTGCACTTGAGTTAAGCTTTTATACTCCTTACTGTCAATAATATCTTGTATAACATCACAGTCATCAAAATAATTACTTAATATTTTTTTAAAAGTATCTTTAAATAAGATTCTATTAAAGTCAGTAGCTATAGCTTCATTTTCTCTTTTCAAATAATAGTTTGCTGCTCTTATTTTTTCTCTCTTACCCATATACATTGGTGGTCCCAAACTAGGATCTATAATGGTAGGTGGAGATGTACTCCAGTATTCATAAGCATCTTCATAAAGTTTGATATCTCCATCTCTAATTACTCTCAATAGATAAGGTCTCCTTTTTTTTGGTATAGTAATGTACTCAAACTCTTCATTTGATTTAAATATAATTCCTTTTACAATAGTTCCATCCCACTTATCTGGTTCATCTTCTAAAGTAGCTTTAAAGCTTATTTTATTCTTTTTTATATAACCGAAGCCTTGAATTATAGTTCCGTCTTTAAAAATTAGTGCAGCTCTTGCATAATTTTGACAATTAATAGTTTCACTAAAAAAAATGATACACAATATCATTAATACTCTAAACATTTCAATTTTTTTAATTCTTTTTCTATAGTCTCTATTTTGTCTTATTTCTTCACATAAAAAAACCCCACAAAATAGTGAGGTTTAAATGTTTAGTTTTATTAACTTATTCTTTATACACACCCATGTTAGCATATTTATCCATACGCGCGTTTATTAAGGATGTATCGTCCAAGTCTTTAAGTTCATCAAAAGCTTTTAGTATTTGTTTTTTAACGATTGTAAAAGCTCCTTCTCTATCAGCGTGAGCACCTCCAGCAGGTTCTTTTATAATAGCGTCAATTAACTTTAATTTTTTCATGTCCTCTCCTGTTAACTTTAATGCTTCAGCTGCTTGCTCTTTATATTCCCAGCTTCTCCATAAAATAGAAGAACATGATTCAGGAGAAATTACAGTATACCACGTATTTTCCATCATATAAACTCTGTCTCCTACTCCAATACCAATAGCTCCACCAGATGCTCCTTCACCAATTACAATAGTAATAATTGGAGTTTTTAAGCGTGTCATTTCAAAGATATTACGAGCTATAGCCTCACCTTGTCCACGTTCTTCAGCCTCTAATCCGGGATATGCTCCAGGAGTATCTACGAAAGTAACTACTGGTATTCCAAATTTTTCGGCCATTTTCATTAAACGTAATGCTTTTCGATACCCTTCAGGATTTGCCATACCAAAGTTACGATACTGACGTGTTTTGGTATTATATCCTTTCTGTTGACCGATAAACATGAACGACTGATCTCCGATTTTCCCTAAACCTCCAATCATCGCTTTGTCATCACGAACATTTCTATCTCCATGTAATTCCATGAATGTATCTCCACAAATTGCTTTTATATAATCTAGTGTATATGGTCTGTTAGGATGACGAGATAATTGTACACGCTGCCATGGTGTTAGATTTTTGTAAATATCTTTTTTTGCCTTTTCTAATTTTTTTTCGATTTTCTTACATGTTTCAGTAACATCTATCTCACTTTCTTTTCCAATCTCAAGACATTTTGCCAATTGATCTTCTAATTCTTTAATTGGCATTTCAAAATTTAAATATTCCATGTACTAAAGTTTGATTCTTTCTGTTGTTTGTTAAAGCAAACATACTAAATTATCGTTGTAATCTCTTTTTAATTTTAGAAGAATTTTTAAGTAGCCCATTCAATAAAACCACAAATATTACTATAAAAGCTCCATAATAAAACTCTATATTCATCTGTTCCTTCTCTCCAAAAATTATAAGTGCTAATATAATAGCGTATACAGGTTCTAAATTTATAGTAAGCATTACGGTATACGGCGTTAAATATTTCATCACTCTTACTGAGGCTATAAATGCGTATGCTGTACACACACTTCCTAATAAAATTAGATATAACCAATCTGTTGTTTTCAATTGGAAAAAACTAGTAGTAAAACTTCCTGAAAATCCTAAGAATAGGGTTACAAATAAAACACCAAATAACAATTGATAGAATGAAATTGAATCTGCTTCATATTTTTTGATAAATAATCCGTTTAACACAGAAAATAAAGCTGAGAGTGAGGCAGAAATTAATGCATATACGATTCCTAAGGTATATTTACTTTCGAAATTGAAAATTATATACAGTCCTAGTATTACCAATATCCCTAACATCATTTCTATGGGGTTTATTTTTCTTTTAAAGAAAATTGGCTCAATAAGCGCCGTAAAAAAAGCACCTGTACTCATCGTTACCAAAGCAACTGAAACGTTAGACACTTTTATAGCTTTAAAAAATGTAATCCAATGTATGGCTATAATAATTCCTGTAACTAGGAATTGTAATGCTGCCTTTCTTGTTATTTTGAATGATTTCTTAGTGATTAAAAAATAAATTGCAATACAAATAACTGCTATCAACATTCTAAACCAAACTAAAGGTATCGCATCTATGGATATTAGAGCTCCTAAAATGGCCGTAAAACCCCAAATAAAAACGATAAAATGAAGTAATGCGTAGTTTTTAAGTTTACTTTCTTGCATTGATGTATAAATAGATAGCGTATGCGCCAAAAACCATATTTGGCATCCACACATTTAATAATGAATTAGCTCCTGCTACTGCTCCTAATACTTCTGCTACTTTTAGAAAAAACACATAAATAAACATTACGGCAATACCTATTGCTAGGTTAACACCTATTCCTCCTCTTCGTTTCTTGTGTGCTAAAGCTACCGCAATAAGTGTAAGTATATAAGATGCCAATGGTAAACTTGTTCTTTTATAAAGTTCTACCAAATATGCATTTAAATTCTTAACACCTCTTTTTCTTGATAATGTAATAAAATCAGAGAGTTCTCCTGAAGGCATTTCTTGAGCAAGTGTAGACTTATAGTTGAAGTCTTTTGGTGAAAAGGCAAAAGTTGTATCAAGAGAATTTCCTGAAAAAATACTGTCTCTATCAAAATATATTTTTCGCTCTTTCCAGTTTAATAATCTAAACGTAGAATCTTCTTCTTGCCAATTGATATTATCCGCAATAAGCTTGTATTTTAATTTTAATCCATTGTATGTTTCTGTAGAAAAATTATACCCTGCATTACGTTTCAAATCGAAGTTTTGTAAAAAAATGTAAGTGCTATCATTCAATTGTAAACTAAAGTCTTTTACAATTCGATCTTTGTATTTTTTCTTTATAATGTAAGTACTTTCAAACTTTTTTCTTGTTTTACTACTTGTAGGAACCACATAATGATTCATTAGTAGCGCAACAATAGTTACTATGGTTGCTCCTACGAAATATGGATACAAAAATCGTGTAAATGATATTTGGGATCCGTTGATGGCAACAATTTCAGTATTATTAGCTAATCTAGAAGTAAAAATGATTACAGCTAAAAATAGTGCTAATGGCATGAACGTGTTTGCGTAGTAAATGATGAAATTTTTATAATAATCATTAACTACTTCAATAAAAGTTAAGTTATCGTGTCTTAAGAATTTATCTATTTTCTCGGCAATGTCGATGGCTACCGCAATAGGTATTAAAATTAACAACGTGAACAAAAATGTTGTTAAATAACGCTTTAATATGTACCAATCGAGGATTTTCAATTTACAAACGGTTATTCATTTGTTTTACCATTTTATCCTTCCATTCGGCAAAATCACCTGCTAAAATATGTTTTCTTGCTTCGCGTGTTAACCATAAATAAAAACCTAGGTTATGAATTGATGCGATTTGCTTTCCTAATAATTCTTTTGAAGCGAATAAATGACGTAAATATGCCTTGGAGTACATGGTATCTACAAATGTAATTCCCATTTCATCAATAGCAGAAAAGTCATTTTCCCACTTTTTATTTTTTATATTGATTGTTCCATATGCTGTAAATAACATTCCATTTCTTGCGTTTCTTGTTGGCATAACACAATCGAACATATCTACACCTAAAGCAATATTTTCAAGAATATTAATTGGCGTACCAACTCCCATTAAATATCTAGGTTTGTCTTCAGGTAAAATATCACAAACAATGTCGGTCATTGCATATAATTCTTCGGCTGGCTCTCCTACAGATAATCCACCAATAGCATTTCCTTCTGCTTCAACTGATGCAATAAATTCAGCAGATTGTTTTCTTAAATCTTTATAGGTACTTCCTTGAACTATTGGAAAAAAGGTTTGATTATAGTCGTACTTTAAAGGTGTTTTCTCTAGGTGGGAAATACATCTTTTTAACCACCTGTGTGTCATATGCATTGAATTTCTTGCATAATTATATTCACATGGGTACGGTGTACATTCATCAAAAGCCATAATTATATCGGCTCCAATGGTACGTTGAATTTCCATAACATTTTCTGGTGTAAAGAAATGTGTGGAACCATCTATATGACTTTTAAATTTTACACCTTCTTCGTTTATTTTTCTTCTTCCTGAAAGTGAATATACTTGATAACCACCACTATCTGTCAATATATTTCTATCCCAATTCATAAATTTATGAAGCCCACCAGCTTGCTCAATTATATTAGTTTGAGGACGTAAGTATAAATGATAGGTATTTCCTAGAATAATATCTGGATTTATCTCGTCTTTTAATTCCGATTGATGAACACCTTTAACTGTGGCAACTGTACCCACAGGCATAAAAATTGGTGTTTCTATAGTACCATGATCAGTAGTAATAATACCTGCTCGTGCTTTACTTTTAGGATCTGTAGTTTTTAAATCAAATTGCATAGGCGGCAAAGATACACATGTATGTTTAATGTTAAACAGTAGAACGTTAAAAGTTTCTTATTATCCTTATTGATGGATATTACTTTCTGCGTTGGCGACCAAATTTAGAGTTAAAGTTGGTATTTCGCTTTTGTTTATTTTTTGGCTTTATATTATTCAAACTCGTTTTTTTTGAAGCTTCTTCGGTTTTTACTGAAGATTTTACTAGGCTATGAATTTCATTCATTTCTTTACTAGTTAATTCTCTCCATTCCCCTATTTTTAGGTTACCCAAAGCCACATTCATTATTCTTGTTCTTTTTAGTTTAATAACATTGTATCCCAAATATTCACACATTCTGCGTATTTGTCGGTTTAATCCTTGGGTTAAGGTAATTTTAAATGTGTTGTTATTTATTTGTTGAACTTTACATTTTTTTGTGGTTGTTCCTAAAATGGGAATACCATTTCCCATTCTATTTATAAATCTATCATTTATCTCCTTATCAACCGTTACAATGTATTCCTTTTCATGATTATTTCCTGCTCTTAATATTTTATTTACAATGTCTCCATCATTTGTGAGAAATATTAACCCTTCAGACGGTTTATCGAGCCTTCCTATAGGAAATAATCGTTGTGGATGTCCTACGAAACGAACAATATTCTTTCGCTCTTTACTATCGGTTGTACAAACAATTCCTACAGGTTTATTTAGTGCTATATATAATGTTTTAGGTTTACTTTTTAAAGGTTTACCATCTATTTTTACACTATCACCTTCATATACTCTATTCCCAAGTTGAGTAGGTTTTCCATTAATAGTTACTCTTCCTTCCGTTATTAACTTTTCGGCTTCTCTTCTAGAACAGATTCCTGTGGCACTTATGAATTTATTAAGATTGGTTGAGTTTTCATTATTTACTTCCATTGTAGCAAAGTAACTAAAAAATCCTCAAGTAAGTTTGAGGATTTTTTAGTTGTATTATGTATTTATTATTTAAAACATTATCATTTTTTGTGTACATCTAGCTAAACTAGGGCGACGATCGTAATCGAAACCTAATGTAATCATATGTGTTCCATTATTAAATCCTATAATTTCATTAGTTGTTATACTAAATCCATAAGAAGCATAAAATTTATTCTTTTTTATCCCGAATAGAGGTGCTACTGCATTTGGTGTAAAGAATTGATCATTTAAAAATGTATAACTTACTCCACCCCAAATGTAACCATCGCGAATTCTCTTCCTTAGCTTTACATTTAAATCGGTTCTTGAACGATTACTAGCTTCAAAATATTCGACAAATGCTGATGGTTCGAATTCTGTATTCCTATTAATTCTAAAATTATAGTTGGTATATGCTGAGTACCTTCTTAAAACCTCAGGTTCACCTGTTTTAAAGTTATCTATCTTTTTGTCTAGTAAATTTACAACATTACCACTTATCGCAAAACGTCCGAAACGATATAACATACTTATATCAAAATTAGATGAATTGAGAACTCGATTAGGTAAACCTATCTGTGGTGTGTTATTATTACTCGTATCTATTCCTAATTGTATAAAGCTATAACTTAAACCTAACGAGAAAAAACTGTCATATAAATCACTTAATATCAAATGGCTTGCCATGGTTAAACGCACACCTTTTTGAGTTGTTTCTCCATTACTATCGTTGAATAATGTGATACCACCTCCAAACCTTTCGGCAAGTCTTGCTTCAAGATTTAATGATTGTGTATTAGGAGCATCTTTAACTCCTACCCATTGGCTAATTCCATTTAATCTTAATTGGAACCCTGCTCCAATACCTGCATATGCTGGAGATATTAGAAAAGGGTTGTCTGCCATGTGATTAATATACTGTGGTAAATCAACTTCTTGAGCTGATACTTTCACAGTGACTAACAATATTATTGTTACAAATAATTTCTTCATCATTTTATCTGTATAATGTAAAGTGACCCATTAATCTTCTTTGCTCTCCTGAGAGTTCTTTATATTCAATTGTATACCAATAATCACCTGATGGTAACGGTCTTCCTTGATAAGTACCATCCCAACCTTGTTGCTTACCTCTGAAAATTTGTAATTGTCTACCATATCTATCGTAGATGTATACTTTTATTTCATGGTAATCTTCAACTTTTATTGGATACCAGTAATCTTGAATAGTATCTCCATCTGGAGTGAAAATATTAGGTATTTCGATCGTAACATATACTCCTTCAACTGTTATAGTCTCCTCACAACCTCTAGAATCTCTCACTACGATTACATAGTCTCTGGTTTGTGTGATAATAAATACATTGTCTGGTGTAAACGGACCGCCATCTATACTGTATTCAAATGGACCTATACCTCCTGTTACATTAGCTATTAATGTATTTTTTTGAGAATCATCAATTGTTAATACTAAAGGATCTATAACTTCTACTAAGATATCATTCGATAATATCGTACATCCGTCAGAACCATCTGGTAATATATGTGTTACTTCTACATTATATGTTCCTGCTGTAGAAACTTCGAATATTCCAGTGTCGTTACTTGCGCTTTCCGGTCCTATCAACATGTATACAACACTATCTTTATATGCATCAGCAACTGAAGCTGTTATTGTAGCTTGCTGAGAACAATCATAAGTTACTACTGGCGTATCAAATTCAAGGTCTATAGCATCTAATAATGTTATTGACGTACTTGCCGCTGTACAACCATTAGCATCTCTTACAATTACTACATATGTTTGTCCTGGTGTAAGGCCATCGAAAAGTAATCTATTATCAACAAATGGTCCTCCATTTAAACTTGTAGCAAATGGTCCTGTACCTCCTGTTATTATAGCTTCAAATGATGGTGGTGTATTACCAACACATAATTGCTGTTGAACTGAAGCTGGATCTATTGCTACTTCTAGTACATTTGGTTCAAGTATCTCTACATCTACCACTTCCTCACATCCATTGAAATCTTGAATTACAACTCTATATAAACCTGCTGGTAAATCATTGAATTGATTACTAGATTGGAACTTCCTTGGTTCAGTATTAATAACATATAAATAAGGTGCTGTTCCACCTATAGCATTTACTGTTAT
>JAHDDQ010000052.1:0-12719 GCA_020629275.1 Tenacibaculum sp.
CAACATGTGCACGACCTACAATAGGTAGTAAATGATGCTCGCAGGTAGAATACACTACAATATTCTTTTCCACTAACATTTCACCGTACTGATATTTGTTATCAAACGTAGAAGCCTTAGGCATATTCTTTGGGTTTAATCCCATAAAAATTTCATTAACGAATGCTTTTGCTACACGCTTAGGTGTTCCTTGTAAGCTATCATCTGTTAAATCCATTCCTAAGGTTTCAAGAATATCTTTAACACTTTCCTGTATTTTTGCTATTTTCTCTTCATCTGAAATATCAAACGCATCGTCACGTAAAGGTGTTTCTGCTGATGTTCCTATGTGATTTTCTCCTAATTCTTCTGTTCTCTCGTCTTTCATATTAGTTGTACTCTCAAACATCTTTAATTACTTACTATTTTATCGCAAAGATAAAATGAAAAGATATTTTCTATGCTATTATTTTAATTATTTCGTTAATTGTCACTAACTTTTGCTCTCTAGTTTCACTATTCTTGAGCATAAACTTATCACCTTGAATATCTGTTACTACATATTCAATAGCTCTTTTATCAACATACTTCCACTGTTTTTTCTGCTGATTGTTTGATGTTGCTACATCTGGGTATAATTCTGATTTAATCCCTTTAGCTCTTAATTGAGCTATCGCTTTGATTTTAACTAAGCTTTCAGATTCTTCAAAATTTAAAAACAACACCTTTGGTTTTGGTAATTCTACAGTTTCAAATAGATGTAGTTCTTCCATTACTAAATAAATTCTATCTAAACCAAAAGATATTCCTACTCCACTAACATCTTTCAATCCGAAAATCCCTGTTAAGTCATCGTATCGTCCGCCTCCGCCGATTGATCCTATTTTAACTCCTTCCGGGGCTGAAACTTCAAAAATAGCGCCAGTGTAATAGTTTAATCCTCTTGCTAGGGTTACATCTAGCTCTAAAGAAGCTGTTTCTAGTTGTAAATCATTTATATTTTCAATTACAAAACGTAACTCTTCCACTCCTTTAGTTCCTTCTTCGGAAGTTGACAACATAGCTGCTAAAGCATTTAGTTTATCTTCATTTGTTCCTGAGAAACCAAACAAAGGATCAACTTTTTGTATTGCTTCCTCGGAAATTCCTTTACCGATCATTTCCTTAACAACTCCATCTTTACCAATCTTATCGAGCTTATCTAAAGCTACTGTAAAATCTATTAATTTATCTTTAGCTCCGATTACTTCGGCAATACCAGACAAAATTTTACGATTATTGATTTTTATGGTCGTCCCTTTTACCTTTAACTTACTAAAAACTATATCATAAAGTTGAACAAATTCTACTTCTTGCCATAAAGATGTGCTTCCTACTACGTCAGCATCACACTGATAAAACTCTCTAAAACGCCCTTTTTGTGGTTTATCTGCTCTCCAAACTGGTTGAATTTGGTAACGCTTGAACGGAAATGTTATTTCATTTTGATGTTGAACTACATATCTAGCAAAAGGTACAGTTAAGTCGTAGCGTAATGCTTTATCAGAAATTTGCCCCGTTAATTTAGTGCTATTTCTTTCTGACAATAAAGTTTCATCAACCTTATTAAGATAATCACCAGAATTTAGAATCTTGAAAATTAATCGGTCTCCTTCTTCACCATATTTTCCCATTAATGTTGATGAGTTTTCGAAACTTGGGGTTTCTATAGGTTGGAATCCGAATAACTCAAAAGAATGCTTTATTGTGTTAAAAATAAAGTTTCTTCTTGCTACTTCTGTTGACGAGAAATCTCTTGTTCCTTTTGGGATACCTGGCTTCATTATTGACTTTACATTTAGAATGATATACTACGAATCTTTTAGGTTTTAAACCAACTTCTTAAAAATTAGTAGTGTTCATTTTTTATTAGTTGGCAAATATCTGAATTTATTGGCGGATTAGGAAGTTTTATTTCTACGTTTTAATTGGTAAATCGTTGCGTTTAATTCAAAGCCTAAATATTATTGCGTTTAACCATACGAATAACATTAAAACTAATAGTGTACCTATTGACCCATATAACTGGTTATACTTTGCAAATTCTACTACGTAAATTCCAAACAAATAGAAGGTAAATAAAGAAACTACAGTCGTTAATATTGCTCCAGGAGATAAAAACTTTATTTGACGTCCTTGCGTTGTTCCGTATCTAAATAATACAGATACAATTGTGTGAATCATTATTAAAAAGATTAGCCCTCTTCCAAAATAAAATAAATTTAAGTCACCAGTATCAAACCAACCTATTTCATCTATTAATACTAAAGCTACTTGATAAAGAATGACTAATATTACTGTTATAATTAAAAAGAAGCACATAAGTAATGAAACGGCTAATGAAACAGCATAGGCTTTAAATACATTTCTAAACTCTTGCACATGATAAGAATATTCAAATCCTCCGAAAATTGCATTGACACCATTTGTCATTAAAAAAATTGATGTTAAGAAACCAAATGAGAGTAACCCTCCATATTGATTATTCAAAATATCTTTAATAACACCATCAACTGCTTCAAATGTTTCAGGTGGTAAGACTTCTCTGATTAAAGAGAATAAACCATCTTGAAATCCTTCTATAGGAATATAGGGTAAAAGCGTAAGTATGAATAATAAAAAAGGGAAGATTGCCATAAAGAAACTAAATGCAATACCACCTGCCCGTGTTGTTAAGGCTCCTCTTAAAATACCTATAAAATACATTTCTAAAAGATCGTACAAAGACAATCCCTCCAATGCTGGAAGCTTACTGTTCTTTAATAACATGATAAGCCAATTTAACACTGGTATTTTTTCTAATTTTTTTTCAATCTCTTTTGACATTTTATGTCTTAATTATTGATTTTACTTTTTTTTGAAATCCTATTAGATAATATAAATCAAAGATCGTATTTTATTGTTGGGGTTTTCATTTAAAAATGATTTATTCTTAATGTTACTCTACTTTTATTTTATACCTTTCTAAAAGGTTGTTCACATTATCTTTCGAAAAAGTTGAGTTTTGTAATTTATTAGTTTCTAAATTTATTGAAAAGTTACGTGCTGTTTTAAAATTTGTATTTCGTAAATCTGATTCTTCAAATATTGCTCCTGATAAATTGCTATTTTCAAAAAGGCAGAATTGTAAATCCGCTTTTGTAAAATCTACTTCTTTCACACTACATTCAATAAATTTAAAATACTGCATTTTCAGCTGGTAGAATGAACTATAATCTAACTGACAGTTGGTAAAGTTAATCTGTAAAAGAAAAGGATCTATCTCATGAAAATTTACACCTATTAGTTTTGAATTTACAAAGCATACTTGCTTAAAGCTACTTTCTTTTAATCTCGTATTACTTAAATTACAATCGATAAATTCACATTCCAAAAATTCAGAATTGATGATATGTATATTCGATAAATCACAGTGCTTAAAAATACAGGAATCAAAGTCTTTTCTTTTTAATTCTTCTGCTGTAAAGTTTTTCTTTTCGAAAATTTCGTCATTATAGTAATCTTTCATTTTTCTTTACTATTATCAATGCCTACAATCGCATTTTACCCATATGCTATTAGAAGGAGATTTTAAAAAATCAATTCCATTACAATTAAACGAATAATACATAAACCCAAAAATTACTGGTGGTTTATTTTTAAATAATCTACCTGTCCACTGTTCGTAGTATCTTCTTTCTTTTTTTTCTCCAAATGCTAATGGTGCTGGTGTTGCCCCTTCACTTCCTGTATACTCTTTATCAAAAACTATATCTTCACCCTTCTTTACAATTAAATGAAAAGCTTGAGTATACATACTCTCTTTGTCCTTTATTTTTAAATAATATTTATAATTACGATTGGTAAAACTATATATTTCTATAGAGTCTTTACTTTCAAAAATATAGGTTGATTTTTTATTTAACTTTACAAAAGGTGATTCTTTCTCGATTAGCTTTCTCCAAATAACCGGAACTAAACCCCCTCTTATAAAAGGATTTTTTTCTCCTATAAAAACATAAGAATTGTAATATAAACTGGTTTTATCTGCTGAAATTTTTCTCTTAAAATCGAACCCTATTAAATAATCACTTTCTTCAATAGGAAAGTCGCTACCATAAGGATTTGGCTCAGCTACCAATGGTAATTCTTTAACAGTAAATTCCTTCAACTCATCGAGCTTATAATTATAAATATAGACTTTATCTGTTTCTTTTATTTTCATACTGTGAAGAAAGTTCTTTCTGTATCTATTTTTTAACTCGTGATGTTTTATCGGAGTATTTCCTAAAAATTCAGTTTTAATTATCTTTTTGTTATTGTTCCATGGATAACTATCGGTTAGCACAACAAATCCGTAATTCTTGTTTTTAACCTGATAACTTTGAAAGTCGAAAATAGTCAATGGCTTCACATATTTTTTTTCAGACAGGAAAGCATCAAATACATATACTCTTTTTGATAAATTTCTAAATAAAACTCCAACCCATTCTCCTTTGATCGGTTTTTCTTCGCCTATTATTTCTTGGAAAATGCCTGTTCTTTCTATAATAGTAACTTTGGTATTTAGAGGTAATTTTCCAAGAATTTCTCCAGAAGGTTTTTTTCTATAATTTAACCCAGAAGTAGCAATTATGTATTTGATCGTGCTATCTTTCTTTATCTGATTTCTTTCAATACTTCGAAAGATGTTTTCTATTGACGCTTTTTTTGTAACCCCCTGACATTCTGAAACGAAAAAAACAAATAAAATGAGTATTTTAATTTTTAAAATTGATCTATACATAGTAATAAATAAGTACTAAAGATAAATTAAGCGTATAAAAAAACTACCAAAACTTTAAGTTTTGATAGTTCTAAATCTATATCTGTAATTATTCAGTTTATTTTAGTCCTCTTGCTTTTAGCATAGGCTCAGCTTGAGGGTCTCGTCCTGCAAAAGTTTTATACATTTCTGCATAATCCATTGTACTTCCTTTTGATAATACTTCTTTACGAAACTTATCTCCGTTTGCTCTAGTTAATAACCCGTTATTTTTAAACCAATCGTAAGCATCGTGACTTAGCATTTCTGTCCATAAATATGAGTAATAACCTGCAGCATAACCTCCACTAAAAATATGTGCAAAATATGTTGATCGGTATCTAGGCGGAATTTCATCTACTTTTAAGTTCATTTTGGCTAATGCCTCTTCTTCAAATTTCGCTACATCTTCTATTTCAGTATCTGTTCCGATAGTATGCCACTGCATATCTAAATTGGATGAACATAAATTTTCTATGATTGAATATCCTTGATTAAAAGTACCCGCATCTTTTATCTTTTTCAATAGACTTTTAGGAATAACTTCTCCAGTTTTATAATGTAATGCATAATTGTTTAATACTTCTGGATGTGTTGCCCAATTTTCATTGAATTGTGATGGGAACTCTACAAAATCTCTTGCTGTACTTGTTCCTGAAATTGAAGCATATTTTTGATTACCGAATAAACCATGTAAAGCATGACCAAACTCATGGAACATTGTTTCTACACCATCAAAACTTATTAATGCAGGCTCTCCTTCTGCTGGCTTAGGTGAATTACAAACATTGTAAATTACGGGTTTCTGATTTCTCAATTTCGATTGTTTTACAAAAGCACTCATCCAAGCTCCTCCTCTTTTACTATCTCTTGCAAAAAAGTCACCGTAATATAATCCTAATTTACTTCCATCTTCTTCGAATAATTCATAAACTAAAACGTCTGGATGGTACGTTGGAATATCTGTACGTTTTTTAAATGTTATACCGTATAATTTATTAGCAGCAAAGAAAACTCCTTTTTCTAATACATTATTTATCTCAAAATATTGTTTAACTTCTTCTTCATCTAAGTTATATTTTGACTTACGTACCTTCTCTGCATAATGATTCCAATCGTAAGGTGTTAACTTAAAATCTCCACCACCTTTCTTAATTTCGGCTTGAATTTCTTTGATTTCTGAAGCTGCTTTTTCTAATGATCCTGGAATTAAATTTTTAAACATTGTAAAAACTTTCTCTGGTGTATTTGCCATAGTACCTTGTAAACTCCAACTTGCATAATTATTGAATCCTAAGATTTGAGCTTTTCTTGCTCTTAAGGCTACCATTTTCTTCACTAAATCACTTGTATCGAACTCTCCTCCTTCTGCTCTACACACCGATTTTTGAAATAATTCCTTACGAATACTTCTATCTTCTAGCGATTGTAAAGCTGGTTGTTGTGTTGTGTTAATTAATTGAATCTCATACTTTCCATCTTTTTCAATCGATTTGATTTTTTCATCTGAGAAACCTTTCAATTTATTTTTATCAGTTATTACAACTCCTCCTTTTTTCATAGCGTCAACACCTTTCTTACCAAAATCATTGGATAAGCTAGCTATCTCAGCATTGATATCTTTTAATTCTTTCTTTTTATCTTCTGATAAGTTTGCTCCCGCTTTGGTAAATCTCTTATAGTATTCTTTAACTAAATGCTTCGATTCAGCATCTAATGTTAACGACTCTAAGTTGTCGTAAACGGTTTTAATTCGTTTAAATAATTCAGTATTTAGTAAGATTTCATCTTCATGCTTTGAAAATTTAGGTGCTAATTCTTTCTGAATTTTTCGAATTGTTTCATTTGTATTTGCTCCTGCTAATGCTGAAAAAACTGCATTAACATTATCTAGCGTTTTACTACTCTCTTCTAATACTAATATTGTATTCTCAAAACTAGGAGGATTTTTATCTGCTACAATTTTAGTAATCTCTTCATTTTGTACCTCCATTCCTTTTAAAATCGCAGGTAAAAAATGTTCATCCTTTATTTTTGTGAAATCTGGCGCTCCATAATCTAAAGTGCTTTTTGTTAATAATGGGTTTTCAGCGGTAGCTGTATTCATACTTGTGTCTTTCTTTGTTTCTTTTGTGTTACAACTTGCCATAAAAGCTAGTGTTGCTACTATAATAATATGTTTTTTCATTATTGAGTGTTTTTAAGTTTATTGACAGTGTTGTTGGTTAAATTCTCAAGATTTTCTGTTATCTTTTCTACAGGCCAATTCCACCATTGAAGTTCTAATAATTCTTTTATTGTTTCTTCATCAAAACGCTTTTTTATTTCATTCGCAGGATTTCCACCTACAATTGAATAAGGTGCAACATCTCTTACTACGGTTGAATTTGTTGCTATAATTGCTCCGTCTCCAATTTTGACTCCTGCCATTATTGTTGCGTTATGACCTATCCAAACATCATTCCCTACAGTAATATCACCTTTGTTGGGATATTCTTTTCCTTTCATAGCTTTTTCCCAACCGTTACCAAAAATGGCAAATGGATAAGCGGACAATGCATTTGTTAGATGATTTCCTCCATTCATGATAAATTTTACTCCAGAAGCTATCATACAGAATTTCCCAATAATCAATTTATCATTTATGAAATCGAAATTATACTTCACATTCTCTTCGAAGTTCTCCACATTTTCAAAATCATCATAGTAAGTGTAATCTCCAACAATTATGTTTGGGTTTTTGATTATATTTTTCAAAAAACATAATTTATTATGATGTGGTAATGGAAATTTAGAGTCTTTATTTGGACCTTGCATTACTCTACTGCTTTTAAACTTAAATCCATATTGTATACAGAATGTGTTAATGCACCAGAAGAAATAAAATCTACACCACATTCGGCATAGTTTCTAATTGTTTTTTCATTTATTCCACCTGAACTCTCTGTTAAACATTTATCTCCTATTAATGTTACGGCTTTACGTGTATCTTCATAATTAAAATTATCTATTAAAATTCGATACACACCTTCGTTTGCTAAAATCTCTTTAATTTCCTCTAAACTTCTTGCCTCGACAATTATTTTTATGTCTAAACTTTTCTCAGCTAAATATGTTTTTGTCTTGGTTATTGCTTGTGTTATTCCTCCAGCAAAGTCAATATGGTTGTCTTTTATCATTACCATATCATACAATGCAAAACGATGATTTTCACCACCTCCAATTTTAACTGCCCATTTTTCGAGAGCCCTAATACCTGGTGTCGTTTTTCGCGTATCTAACACCTTTGTTTTAGTTCCTTCTAATAAATTCATAAACGAATTAGTTTTAGTTGCTATAGCACTCATACGTTGCATTGCATTTAAAACTAAACGTTCTGCTTGTAAAATGGATTGTGACTTTCCAGAGACGTATAATACAATATCTCCATATTTTACCTTCTCTCCGTCTGCTATTAATGTTTCAATTTGTAAATTTTTATCTACATAAGCAAAAACCATTTTAGCAAATTCTACCCCTGCAATTATCCCTTCATCTTTCACTAATAACTTTGCTTTTCCTTCTGCATCGCTTGGTATACAAGATAATGAAGTATGATCTCCGTCACCTATATCTTCTCGTATGGCATTTGCAATAATTAATTCAAGCTCTTTATTAAATTGTTCTTTTGATATCATGCTTTTTGGTTATTGTTGTTGTAAAAATAATATTTTAATTATAACCAATAAATATGATTCCCCTGAAACAAAAAGTATAATTCAATTTAAGCCAAAGGAATCGTATATTTTAACATTAGTAGTCCTATTAAAAACTTAGCTCTATCTAATCTACCATTCATAGCATGTTCGTAAGCCTTTGCTGTTAAAAATTGAACACAATATTCTTTAGGAAATTGTTTTTTTAATTGATAAATGTAGTATGGCAATCTTAAGTCTGATTTTTTATAATTTACTTGTGTAAATTCTTGTAATTTTTCAAGGTGATTGAATCCAAAATCTTTAGTGGGTTCAATCATTGTACCTTCACCAAAATCATTCCATGTAGCAATCTGCATAAAATCTATTGGATGATTTACTGACTCTTGATACGATTCTGTAAAAGTTTTCGTACCCCTACCATCAAGTTCCCATTCATCTTCTTGAAGTGATCTCCAACCTCCCTCTTTGTAAAAATCATTAAACCTTGGATATGTAACTCCTCCTATTATATTACTATTGAAATTGATTCCATAGTTATAAAAACCATAGAGCGTTTCTGTATGATTTTTATCTATCCATGCATATTCTCCTGAGCTATTTTCTTCCCCAATTATATCTTTAGTCTTCCATAAAGACAGGATACTGGTTTCATTCTTCATAGACTTCAATATCTTAGTCCAATCACCTTTCTGATTGATAAAGTTGGGTCCAAAAATCATCAATAACTTTTTATCCTTCACTGTAATATACTGTTGTTTTGAAAAGTATTTATTTTTAATATAGAGTAAGTCGTTTTTTGCTTGATCTATTTGAATTTGTGTTAGATTTCGTGCTTGTTCTTTTACAACTCTATCTTCGTACATTATAGCAAACTTTATATTTGTTTTTTCTAATTCTAATAAAAAACTGTCTACACTTTCTCTTATATATTTAAAATCTAAAATATCTCGTATACCATACCAATCAAAGATAATTCCATCAACTCCACTCAATTTCATTAATAATAAATGGTATTGTTGTAACGTTTTATCTTTAGTTGCGTAAGGACCAATTAATGGGTAATAATGTGATGCTATTTCTCTTTCTCCATCTGAATTGAAACGTTCAGGATTTCGATTAGTCATTGTCCAATGTTGTCCCCAAAAGCCATCTATCTTTTTTGTTTGAAACCATGGCATGTAATGAACGTAAATTGGATTTCCTTTGACCTCTTGTGAAGATTGTTCAGTGGAAAACTTATAGTCAATACCATGTATATATTCTTCTTGCATGATTTCTTTTAAATCATAGTTCTCATATCCTGCAAGCCAACCTAAGTAATAGTTGTCTTTTTCTCTTGTTTTAGTCAATAGTTCAGGTTCACTTACTAATATATCTCCAGAGTCTTGGTATACACAGCTACTTACTGAATTTAGTAGTAGCACCGAAATGATCGATACCTTCAAAAAACCTTTCATACTTTTAAAAATCAATTAATTACACTTTTAAAAATATCGATTTGAATTTTAAAATAAAAAGAGTTGTAGCTATTTTTTAAAATTTTAATTTAGCATCAAATATTTATATGAAAATTAAACTACTTGCCATAGGGAAAACAGACGATAAAAACTTAGTTGAGTTAATCACAATGTATCAAAACAGATTGAAACATTATATAAAATTTGATTTTGAAATCATTCCAGATATTAAAAATGCTAAAAATTTATCTGAGGAACAACAAAAAGAAAAAGAAGGAAATTTAATTTTATCTAAACTTCAAAATACAGACCAACTCTTGTTGTTAGATGATAAAGGAAGGCAGTTTACCTCCGTTGAATTTTCATCATTCCTTCAGAAAAAAATGAATTCTGGAATTAAGCAACTTGTTCTTGTCATTGGCGGACCTTACGGCTTTTCTGACGCTGTTTATAAAAAAGCTAGCAGTAAAATATCTTTATCTAAAATGACATTTTCTCATCAAATGATTCGTTTATTTATTATTGAGCAAATTTATCGTGGTTTTACGATACTAAAGAATGAACCTTATCATCATGAATAATAGCCTAAGTAATTTAATTAGATCTGTGAACTATTTTGAATGGTACTCAATAATTCTTCATACTCACAAAAATACTACATTTGCTATATAAAATTTTTTAGATGAAACTAGTTTTTGCTACTAATAACCCCAATAAATTAAAGGAAGTACAAGAAATCCTTCCACCTACAATTGAACTTTTATCACTTGCCGATATTAATTGCTTTGATGAAATTGAAGAGACTGCCACTACCTTAGAAGGAAATGCCAAGCTTAAGGCAAATTACATTACAGAGAAGTTTGGTTATAATTGTTTTGCGGATGATACCGGACTCGAAGTACAAGCTTTAAATGGCCAACCTGGTGTGTATTCCGCTCGTTATGCAAGTGAACCTGTGAACTCTGAAAATAACATGCACAAATTACTTAACGAGCTTGAAGGTAAAAATAATAGAAATGCACAATTTAGGACTTCAATTTGTCTTAATTTAGATGGAGAACAGTTTTTATTTGACGGTGTATGTGAAGGTGAAATCTTAACATCTAAACAAGGTGTGGAAGGCTTTGGATATGATCCTCTTTTTAAACCAAAAGGGTATACTATTTCTTTTGCAGAAATGGATTCAAGTGAGAAAAACCGCATTAGCCACAGGGGCTTAGCAATACAGAAATTAATCAAATTTTTAGCTTCATTTTAGCTTGAGTCTGATTACTCTTCATTTCTATTTTAACAAAACATTAAAATGTTTTCGAAATAACAAAAGGTAAATTTGGCAAAAGCTAACTTTTAGTTACTTTTGGATTTCAATCAACACAAACAAAAATTAAAATAATGAAAAAAATAATATATGGTGTTTTTTCTCTAGTTCTTGCTTCTTGTGCGTCTGGAAAAAACTCAACAAGCACTACTAACAATAATGATACAAGTGATTATGCTTCTAAATATGCAGAAACTATTACTGCAAAAGATTTAGGTAAACACTTATTCGTCTACGCATCTGATGAGTTTGAAGGAAGAGATACTGGTGAGCCTGGACAGAAAAAAGCTGTCAATTATTTAAAAGATTTTTATGTAACCAAAGGAATTTCTTCTCCGTTAGGAGGGAAAGATTATTTTCAAAAAGTACCTTCCTCATATTTGAGTAATAACAGAAGAGGAATTACTTTAAAAGACTCTGAAAATGTAGTTGCATTTATTAAAGGAACTGAAAAACCAGATGAAATTATCGTCATTTCTGCTCACTTAGATCATGAAGGTGTAAAAGATGGAAAAGTTTATAATGGTGCAGATGATGATGGTTCTGGTACTGTAGCAATATTAGAAATAGCTGAGGCATTTAAAATGGCTGCCGATGCTGGTAAAGGACCTAAACGTTCTATCTTGTTTTTACATGTAACAGGAGAAGAAAAAGGTTTACTAGGTTCAAAGTATTATACTGAAAATCCTATTTTTCCTTTAGCAAATACTGTTACTGACTTAAATATAGATATGATTGGTAGAATTGATGCTCGTCATAAAGGAAATCCTAATTATGTATATTTAATAGGTTCAGACAAGTTAAGTACAGAATTACACAACTTATCTGAAAAAGTTAATGCTAAATACATGAATATTGACTTAGATTATAAATATAATGATGAAAATGATCCTAATCGTTTTTACTACAGATCTGATCACTATAATTTTGCTAAACATAATATTCCTATTATATTTTACTTTAATGGTACACATGCCGACTATCATAAACCAACGGACACTCCAGACAAGATCAATTACGAGTTGTTGGAAAACAGAACACGTTTAGTTTTCTATACTGCTTGGGAAGTTGCGAATAGAGAAAATCGTTTAATAGTAGATAAGCCACAGTAAGTTTTATCTACCAATATAAAGAAAGACTAGCCTAAAAGCTGGTCTTTTTTAATTTTAAAATCGTACATTTAATTAAGAATCAATATTAAAAGTAACTATGAAGCAAAACATTCAAATATTATTAATACTTGGACTCGTTTTTACAACTATTTCTCAGTTTGTACTTCTCTTCTGTGGAAATAACGATCTTTTAAATGGCGTATCTTTTGGAATTGGTTTAGGTCTAATTGGTCTTTCTATTTCTAAAATCCAATTAGTAAAACTAACAATACAAAACAAATAATAATATGATTGTTAAGATACTTATAGGGCTTATAGCATTGATTCATATAT